>CAMLNG010000546.1 GCA_946481195.1 uncultured Chromatiaceae bacterium | reverse complement strand
TATGCGTTTTCTTCAGTACGGGTCCCCGTTATGTCAAAGTACATGTTGTTCCCGGTGGCGCTGCTGTGCAGCAGCGTCACTATTGCCGATGAAGGTCAATGGCAACCATATCAGTTACCACAATTACAATCACAACTCAGCGCGCGCGGCATTAGTGTGCCGGCAGCCGATTTAGCTGATTTAAGCAAATATCCAATGAATGCAATCGTCAGCCTGGGTTATTGCTCTGCATCTTTTGTCTCGCCACAGGGGCTGGTGATCACCAATCATCATTGTGCTTATGGCGCTATTCAGCAAAACTCCACTGCTGAAAATAACTTGATTGCTAATGGATTTCTGGCAAAAACTCAGGCAGAAGAGCTGCCGGCCGGTCCGTCAGAGCGCTTGTATGTGACTGAGCTGGTTGAAGATGTAACAGCGAAAGTCAGCGGTGCATTACCAGCAAAACTGACTGATTTGGCCCGGTTTGAAGCCATTGAAAATAATCGGAAACAGTTGATTCAGGCCTGTGAAAGTGATGCCAATTATCGTTGTAATGTGGTCAGCTTCCACCACGGCCTGCAGTTTTTCCTGATTAAACAACTGATGATCCAGGATGTCCGGCTGGTGTACGCACCATCTGAAGCGGTCGGTAATTTTGGTGGTGATATCGACAACTACGAATATCCGCGCCACACCGGCGATTATTCGTTTTTGCGGGGTTATGTTGGCAAAGATGGCAAACCGGCACCTTTTGCCAAAGACAACGTGCCTTATCAGCCAAAATTTCATTTAAAAATTAATGCCGCCGGCGTCAAAGCTGGTGATGGTATTTTGCTGGCCGGTTATCCGGGCCAGACCAGCCGTTACCGGCTGGCAGAAGAGATTGCCTTTGCCCGTGACTGGCAGTATCCGGCCAGCGTCACCACTTTTAACCAGATGATCCAGACCATTGACGCTTTTGGTGCCAAAGATCCGGCGTTGCAGGTGCGCTACGCCTCAGTGGTCAAAGGCTATAACAACCGGATGAAAAAAATGCAGGGTCTGCTGGATGGCTTTAAAGTGACCGATATTCACGCCATCAAACAGCAGCAACAGCAGGAATTACTGGACTGGATTGCCGCAGACAGCAGCCGCAAAGGCCATCAGCAAGCACTGGCTGCGCTCAAAGAAGTGGTCAGTGCTGAACAGCAGTATCAGCAACAGACCTGGTACTTTGACAATGCCAAACGCAGCGATTTATTCAAAGCGGCGCAGGATTTATACCGATTGGCTCAGGAGCAGCAAAAGCCGGATCAGGAACGCGAGCTGGGTTATCAGCAGCGAGACCTGAAAATGTGGCAGGGCCGGTTAAAACGCCTGGACACCAGCTTTGCGCCTGCGGTTGATTTAGCGCTGTGGAGCCAACAACTGGAAGTGTATTTGCAGCAGAAGCCCTTGTTACGTGTCAAGGCTCTGGATGATGCACTCGGTCTGGTACCGGGCATGACTGCTGCACAAATCAGCGCCGTGTTAAAACCATGGTATGACAAAACCACTTTGGGCAGCAGTGCAGGCCGTTTGGCCTGGCTGGACAAAGCTCCGGCTGAGTTTGCTGCAAGTTCAGACCCGTTTATCAAAGCCGCTGTTGCGGTGTATCAGCAACAAATTGCACTGGAACAGCAGCAAAAATCGATTCAGGGCGCATTGTTAAAGACCCGTCCGGCTTATATGCAGGCGGTGATAGCCTTTAATCAGAGCAAAGGTAAGCCGGTTTATCCGGATGCCAACAGTACGCTGCGGGTCACTTATGGTCATGTCGATGGCTATCCGGCAGCTGATGGTGTGTATAAAACGCCTTTTACTTCGGTACGCGGTATGATTGCCAAACAACAGCCAGACGGTGTGTTCCGGTTGCCGGCAAACCTGGTGAAAGCCTATCAGGCGAAACAGTATGACGGTTATTACTATGCTGACCTTGAGGCAAAACCGGCACTGCCGTTTGATTCTGTACCGCTGAACTTTTTATCCAGTGCGGACACCACCGGCGGTAATTCAGGCTCCGCAGTGATGAATGGCAAAGGCGAGCTGATTGGTCTGAATTTTGATTCGACTTATGAATCAATCAGCAAAGACTGGTACTTTAACCCGGCTATCACCCGGGCTATCCATGTCGATATCCGTTTTGTGCTGTGGATGATGCAGTATGTTGATGGTGCGCAGAATTTGTTAGATGAAATGTCGATTGTGCGCGATTGAAATCAGGATAGCCTGTAGTTAAAAGCGATAAGAAAACCGGGCTTTGGCCCGGTTTTTTATCACAGATGATGAAGAGCTGCGCTTTGTTTCAGAAAATACTAAATAGCGCCGGATTAAGTAAACTCAGTATTGACATCCCTTCTAAAAAGGCGAAGCTGCTGGCGTCATGCAAGTCGTCTTTACTCAGGCCCAACACTTCTATAATTTGTTTGTCAGTCAAGTCATAGAGCTGAAACACCTCGGCGTTGGCTTCACTGAGTGCCAGGCAACTGGCGAGATGCAAAATC
>CAMLNG010000545.1 GCA_946481195.1 uncultured Chromatiaceae bacterium | reverse complement strand
GGATGAGGACCCCTTCGGTCACCACCAACAGGCGGGTTGCGGCCGACTGTTTTTGCTCAAGTCTGATTTGATAACCCACCGTCTGGCCCACAGCTTCACCAAGTTGCTGCGCCAGATAAGCCGCAATACTTTTGGCGGCCAGCCGGCGTGGTTCCAGCATGATGATTTTTTTGCCGGCATAAGCAGGCTGTTGCAACAGGTAAAGCGGCAGATAAGTGGATTTGCCGGCGCCGGGCGGCGCGGTCAGGACAACCTGCGGGGCTGACGCCAGCTGCTGAACCAGCGCAGGCAGAATATCGGCAACCGGCAAGGCTGCAGCTGGAACAAACGTCATGGCAGTCCGTGTCAGTAAAAGTGAAACGCGGTGACGCTGTGCTCAGCGCCACCGCAGGTCAGATCAGGCAGTTTCGCCTGCACTTGTTTCGCGCAGTAAGGTTTCGGCAATCAGTCGGATACCCATACCGGTGGCGCCCGCGCCCCAGAAGCCATTCGCTGAGCCCTGGAAGGCCGCTGCTAAATCAACATGCAACCAACCGGCACCGTCATTGCCGACAAAACGGCTGAGGAAACCAGCTGCGTTGCTGGCGCCACCAGTGCCACCGCCTTTGACAGGCCGGCTGTTTGCGGTGTCGGCGTACGCCGATGGACATTGCTGTTGGTGCCAACGCTCCAGCGGCAAAGGCCAGGCCGGTTCTGCGACAGTATTGGCATAACCCAGCACCCGCTGTTGCAGCGCTTTATCCAGGCCAAAAATCGCGTTGTATTCAGTACCGACCGCCATCATGGCTGCACCGGTTAAAGTGGCAGCATCAATGACTAACCGTGCACCCGAAGCCGCCGCAATTTGCAGACCGTCGGCCAGCACTAAACGCCCTTCAGCGTCCGTGTTGACGATTTCGACCGTCACACCGTTTTTGTAAGTCAGGATGTCGCCGAGTTTAAAGGCGCGGCCGTTAATCAGGTTTTCCGCACAGCATAAAATCAACTGGACTCGCTGTTGCAGACCCTGACTGATGGCCAGTGCCAACGCAGCAGTCACAGTGGCGGCGCCGCCCATATCACATTTCATTGTCAGCATACCTTCAGAGGCTTTAATCGAATAACCGCCGCTGTCAAAAGTAATGCCTTTACCGACCAGCGCAGCCGCAACCGGCGCCTGGCTGTCAGCTGACGGATTGTAATCGAGTACCAGAATCGCCGGTGCCCGGTCGCTGCCACGCCCTACGGCATGCACACCAACCCAGCCTTCAGTTAATAAGGCGTCACCGCTGATGACCCGGTGCGTGACTTTACCAGCGCCGGCGACAGCGCTGATAAACTCAATGGCTTCGTGGCAGAGTTTTTCCGGGTATAAATCTTCCGGCGCGGCGTTGGTTTGCTTTTTCGCCCAGGCAAAACATTGCTGTAATGCCACCAGCTGCGCCACTGTGGCTTCGTCACCGGTCCAGTGCACACCACCTAATTTTTTTGCACTGCAGAAACCCTGATAAAAGGCCCACTGTTTATCCAGCGTCCAGCCGTCACCGGCCAGTTGCAACGTCTGCACGCCGAGGCCGTCTAAAGTGCGGCCGGCTTTTTGAATTTGCCGCAGCACTTCAGCGCCACTCTGATGGATTTGATAGCCATCGGCAGTTGGCGTTAACAGCGGGTTTTTACCAAAACGAACATCAGCAGCAACGCTGCTTAATTGAATTTGCAACAGTTCAGCCATAACAAGACCTTTTATTCGGGACAAATACCACAATAGACCGAGTGTATCACAGCGCTGCAGCGACAGGACAGCAGCGCTGACCGGCAGGTTTTATCGTGCCGGCGCAGTTTACTGCGTCAGAATGCTATGCAGCATTTTGGCACTCAGGCCAATTAACAACAGTGCGAAGATTTTCTTTAAAGTCGCAACCGGCAACCGATGCGCCAGTTTCGCCCCAAGCGGCGCAGTAAAAAAGCTGACAGCGGAAATCAACAAAACGGCTGGCAGATAGATATAACCCAGGCTAAAGGGCGGCAAACCGACCTGCTCCCAACCTGCAACCGCGTAGCCGATACTGCCGCTGAGCGCTATCGGCAAACCAATAGCAGCAGAAGTGCCAATCGCCTGTTGCACCCGCACATTACACCAGGTCAGAAATGGCACAGTCAGCGAACCACCGCCAATAGCTACTAATGCAGAGATGCCACCGATGCCGATGCCGGTAGCGGTCATGCCAACAGTTCCCGGTAGATGCCGGCTGGCTTTGGGTTTGATATTGAGCAGCAATTGCAGCGCGACATACGCCATAAAGACACTGAAAAAAATCGCCAGCGGCAAAGCACTAACTCTTGCGGCAATAAAAGTCGCGCCAAAAGTGCCGAGCACAATGCCGGCGCTCATCAGCCGGACCACCGGCCATAATACCGCCTGATGCTGCTGGTGGGTGCGGGCGCTGGCGATACTGGTCAGGATAATTGAGGCCATCGAAGTCCCGAGCGCCATGTGCACGACCTGTTCCGGCAGGAAATTCAGCG
>CAMLNG010000544.1 GCA_946481195.1 uncultured Chromatiaceae bacterium | reverse complement strand
CAAATGCAGATGATGGGCGCTTTCAACAAAAGGTAATGCGGTTAACTCCCGCTCGAGCTGCGCCGTCAAACCAGCATCGGGTGTCACTTGCAAGAACAGCGCAATGGTGCGCTTGAGGCTACGCCAGACGTTCAACAGGATAAATAAGGTAAAACCAATCGACAACAGCGGATCAAGAAAAGCCCAGCCGGTGAAATAAATCAGCACGCTGCCAATCAGCACCACAGCCCAACCGAGCACATCTTCCAGCAAATGCCAGCTCAGCACCTGCTCATTTTGGGTTTTACCCCGTTTAAGTTTCAACACCGCAGCGCCATTTACGGCAACACCCAGCACCGCCAATGCGATCATGCCGGGCGCATGAGGTAATACCGGCTCCCACAGCCGCGGGATCGCCGTAATTAATACCAACACAGAACCGACCACCAGTACCACACCGGTCACTAAAGCACTGAGCAACGACCAGCGCCGGTACCCATAGCTATAGCGGCTGTTTGCCTCTTTGCCGGCGATTTTACTGGCTACCCAGGCAAAACCAATCGCCAGGCTATCACCCAGGTCGTGTACAGCATCCGCCAGGATCGCCACACTATTTGTCAGCAGGCCACCGACAATTTCAATCAGCGTAAAACTGAAGTTCAGCCAGAACGCAGTGGCGATGTTCTGACTTTCATGATGGTGATGATGATGGTCGTGCGGCATGCGATACTCCGGGCTTTAGCGCTTCACTGCGGCATACAATTGACCACAGTCTTAGCCACGATAGAAGCAGCGATGGGCAAATACAAGCAATTTTGCCTGTCATTTCAGCAGTTAATCTTCGATAACCCGCTTCTGGCTTGAGCACAGGCCTGCACTGCGCTAGTCTGCTCGCAGTTTATTTAACTGAGCCTTTTTATGACTGGTTTTCAGCACGGCCCTGCACTATCTGCGAAATTGTTGTTTGCTGCGGTACTACCATTATCTGTGTTAGCACCTGTTTATGCGGCAGCCACCTTTACTACGCAGCAACCGCAGTTTGTCGCCGGGCAATGGCCGGACCGAAGTAATGATTTATGTCAGGTGGCTACAGAAACGCTGAAGTATATTGATAAAGGCCAAAGTTATGACCCGGTAGCCATTCATGGTGGCAAAGTGCCGGGGGCAACAGTACCGGTTGCTGAAATTCGAAATACCCTGCTGTATATTTGCCAGATCACTGGTGAAGACCAGGCCGCCGGCCGCAAATCCCGCCTGACCGACCCAGCCTTTATAAAGCAGCATTTCCAATTTGTGCGTTGGCTGCCCGACCAGTCTGGTGCATCTAAGCTTGCAAAGAACAAACCTTTGCTGCAAAACCTACCAGCAGACAAAATTCTGCAAACCAAATATTTTGTTAAAATCGCCGACGGCAGTCCGGTGAAAACCGCAAAACAAAATCAGGCGCTATACGGACTGCCCTTTGATGAGGCTAAATTGGACCTCGCCACAGCCGATGCGCTTGGCAAAAAAATCACCCGCTTTCAGCTGGGTAAACAGGATATAGTCCGTGGCGCGCTGGAAAAACCGCCGCTACGCGCGCCAGCTTTGTTCTGGCTAAGTCGTGAAGATCTTGAAGGGGCGTTATTACAAGGGACGGCTGTTGTGCCTGCGGGTCAGAGCTACCGCTATTACAATGTACATCGCACCAACGGTATCCCTTATGATCGTACTAAAACGCCAGAGCAACAGCAGCGCTACTGGTATTTTAAAGAAGTGCAGAGTGTACTGGGCTACGGTAAAGATGCGGATTATAAAATACCGATTAGACCTGAAGTTACAGTCGCCGGCGATATTCCGCAGCTTGGACTTGGTAAGTTAATTTTGTTAGCCACGCCGGAAGCCGGCGTGATGCACTACCGACTCACCATTTTGGCTGACACCGGCGGTGCTTTTGCCAATAATCTGTTTCAACTGGACTGGTTAAGCGGTTATTATCGGGGTTGGCCGGATTATTTTGCTGCCAACAAACACCGTGGTGATTACAGCCAGGCTTATCTGTTACTGAAAAAATAATATAACCGGAGACCCGACTGCCGATGCAGCCGCGCTATCATTTTTTGCTGATTTTGAGCCTGACATTATTCGCGCCGACCTGTCTTGCGTCATTGGACTATGCCGCCTGGGCGCAGAAAAACCAGGACGGTAGCTGGACCCGTGCTGCTGAATCCGCAGTTGCCAGTTCACCACTTATTCGCTTAAATCCAGCGGATATCACGCAATTTTGCCCCAACTACCCGAAGTTAGCTAAACCTGAACGGCGTAAATTCTGGGTTGGTTTGTTATCTGCGATGAGTAAACCTGAAAGCAATTTTAAACCCGAAGCCACCTATCGCGAACGCTTTCGTGATGGCAAAGGAAAACCGGTTGTCTCGCGGGGTCTATTGCAGATATCCATTGAAAGTGCCAATCAGAAGCGCTACGACTGCGATATCCGTCATCCAGCGCTGTTGCATGACCCGGTGATTAATCTGGCTTGCGGCGTAAGAATA
>CAMLNG010000543.1 GCA_946481195.1 uncultured Chromatiaceae bacterium | reverse complement strand
GGCCATCCAAATGCCCCATGTCACCCGGAATAGTCGCGAGCGTATTGGTGGCGCGGCGGTTTTGGTCCGCAGCCAGTGCTTGTTGGCTTTGCTGTGCCATCACAGGTGTCAGTAATAAATCGCCGGCCGCCGGTAACCACAACACCGGTGCTTTGATGTGTTTGATGGCTTGTTGCCAGTTGTCGCCCATACCGGCCCGCCACAACTGCGAAGCACGCACCAGATACAGCAAATGATTGGCGTCCTGCAACGCGGCACGCTGGGTAGCGACGGCGAGTAATTGATCAAGCGCCGTGAAACTGGCACGGATATCCTGATGAGCGGCTTTATCTGCGCGTAAGTCCGGGTATTTTTGGTTAAAACCGGCTGGATTTAACGCATCTAAAGTGACCCAGGCCAGCGCCATCGCAAGGCCGGCTGTCGGTTGCTGCGGTTTGTCATAATAATCGCCTTGTTGCCAGTGCGGGTCGGTTTTGATCGGATAAGCCCAGCGCTCTAACTTAATGGCGCTGTATGCATCGAGATAAGCGGTGCCAATCACCGGCACCAGCCGTTGCACCCGGTCCGGATAACGCTGTGCCCATTCAATGGCCTGGAAAGAGCCCATCGAAGCGCCAATCACGGCATGCAGCTTGTTGATACCGAGGCTGTCCAATACCGCTTTTTGTACTTCAACAAAATCGGTGATAGTGACGACCGGAAAGCTCAGGCCATATCTTTTACCTGTGGCCGGATTGATGCTGGCGGGGCCTGTGGTGATCACATGGGGGTCTTTGACATTAGCATTGGTCAGTGTATCAACGCTAATCACATAAAACCGATTGGTATCAATAGCTTTACCCGGGCCTATGATGGCGTCCCAGTAACCGGGCGCTGCGTCTTTGGCCTGATAACGGCCGGCCGCATGCGAAGTACCGGAAAAATAATGCGTGATTAAAATCACATTCGATTTGTCGGCATTAAGCTGGCCATAGGCTTCCCAGCCAACCTGCACCTGCTTTAATTCGGCACCGTTCTGCGTGGTGAAGCTTGCCAGTTCAAAACGCTGTTTTTTCACCAGCGGCAGCTCGGCGGCCTGGCTGACGACCGCGCACAGCAGGCCCATTAAAAACCAGCCGGATTTTATGATATGTCGCATGCGAAACAGTCCTGTTTAAAACCACTGAAATAATAAAATCGCGAGGCCAGTACCCAGTGCCGGCACCACCACAGTGACCGCTGCAACCGGCCAATACGCCTGTTGGTGACTCTCACCACAAATAGCCCGGATGGTGGTCACCACATAACCATTGTGCGGCAGCGAATCTAAAGCACCGGAGGAAATGGCGACGACGCGGTGCAGCTCTTCAGCGTCGACGCCGCGCTCCAGATACACAGGCGCCAGTTCCGGCAGCGCAATGGCCTGACCGCCGGAGGCTGAGCCGGTGAGCCCTGCAATAGCACTGACTGCGACCGCAGCACCTAAAAGTTCCGGCCCTGGCAGATGTGTCATGGTTTGGACAATATCAGTAAACGCCGGCGTCAGTTTGGCGACAGCACCAAAACCGACCACAGCCGCAGTGTTACCAATCGCCAGCAAAGAGCCCATCACCCCTTCGTTGATGGCTTTGTCCAGGCTTTGAATAAAACGCCGGTTCAGCAGATAAAGCGCCAGCACACCGCCACTCAGCGCCACAATCAACGCCGCTTGTTGCAAGCTGTGGTGCAGCCAGTTCGATAACCCCAGCACCACCAGCAGCGGAATAAGGCCCATGATTGGGTGCGGCAGGGCACGGTCGGACAGCTGCGGGTCGCTGTCGCGGCCAACAAAAACTTCGCCTTTGGCCACGGCACTTCGGATCATTTTGCTTAACCAGGCATAACCAAAAGCCGCCATAAATATCGCCACGACGATACTGACTTCCCAGCCGGCATAAGGTGAGGTATGCAGGTATTGGATCGGGATCCAGTTTTGAATTTCCGGTGAACCGGCTGAGGTCATGGTAAAGGTCACTGAACCTAAGCCCAAAGCGGCCGGAATAAAGCGGCGTGGTAAGTTGGCATCTTTAAACAGACTGACCGCCATCGGATAGGCGGAAAAAGCCACCACAAATACGGAGACGCCGCCGTAAGTCAGCACGGCACAAGCCAGTACCACGGCGGCGACGGCGTGAGCACGACCGAGTTTTTTCACAATCCACAAAGCGACCGCATCGGCTGCACCGCTGTGCTCCATCAGTTTGCCGAACAAGGAGCCTAATAAAAACATCAGGAACCAGGCGGCGACAAAACCGGAGAAGCCGCTCATATAAGCGTGAATAAAATCGGCATTACCAGTGTTTTGCCAAAACGGAATACCGTTGGTGAGCGCGACAAACAACGCGCACAATGGCGCCAGAATAAACAGGTTCAGCCCCCGCATCGTCAGCCAGATCAGCAGGCAGAGCCCGAGCAACAAGCCGGTTAAACTCAGCATAAAAAAGGTCCTTGCTTCGGTTTTTTCTGAGTCTGAGCCATCAGGCAGCGTATCTCTA
>CAMLNG010000542.1 GCA_946481195.1 uncultured Chromatiaceae bacterium | reverse complement strand
TGGCATTCTTGCTGAAGAAAGAATACTGGAAAGACGTCCATTAAGCGTCAACCGCTGTCAGTATAAGGGGCCGCAAGGCCCCTTTGCCTTTTCCGGAGGAAGCCATGGCGAGCAACGCCAGCAGACGAAATACCATGACCTTATTCAGCGCCGCCGCAGATATGGACAGCCATCATGTCCGGATTGTGCTGGCTGAAAAAGGTATTGCCGCTGATATTCTGATCGCACACCCCGGTAACCTGCCGGAAGACGTGTATGAAGTGAATCCCTATGGCAGCCTGCCTACTTTAATTGACCGAGACCTGGCGCTGTATCAGGCCGACATCATCATGGAATATCTGGATGAGCGGTTCCCGCATCCGCCGCTGTTACCGGTATATCCGGTGGCCCGTGCCCAGACTCGTCTGATGATGTATCGCATCAAACATGACTGGTATGGTCTGGCGACGAAAATTCTGGCTGATGGTGACGACGCAGCCGAGGCGCGACATGATTTGCGTGAAAGCCTGCTGTCCACGGCACCAATCTTTGCCGATACCGCATTTTTCATGAGTGATGAATACAGCCTTCAGGATGTGTATTTGTCGGTGCTGTTATGGCGTTTACCGCTGCTTGGCATTGAACTGAGCGGCCCTGGCAGTAAGCCTATTAAAAACTATATGCTGCGGATGTTCGAACGCGATGCGTTTCAACAGTCGTTGACTGATGCTGAGCGCCGGATCCATCCTGGCCTGTATTGATAGCTGGAGACCAAAAGATGCAAATGACCCCCAATCGCCCTTATCTGTTACGCGCATTTTATGAATGGATTGTGGACAACAATTGCACCCCTTATCTGGTCGTGGATGCCACGCTACCTGGTGTCAAAGTGCCGTTGCAACATGTCAAAGACGGCCAGATAGTGCTGAATATCAGCCCGGGGGCTGTCGGCAACTTGTTATTGGGTAATGATGCTGTGACATTTAATGCCCGCTTTAGCGGCAATCCGTTTGCGCTGTATATTCCGCAGCGTTCAGTACTGGCGATTTATGCGCGTGAAAATGGCGCCGGCACTATGTTCACGCCGGAAGAAGAATGGCAGGAAGACGAGCTCGATGACACAGAGCTTGAACTGGACGAATCGGCGATTAAGCCGACCGAGCCAGGCCCGGACGATGACAAACCGAAAAAAGGCAGTCATTTACGGGTAGTGAAATAATCTGACCCGGTGAACACACCAAAAAGCCGCATGATGCGGCTTTTGTGTTTTTGGGCCCGGCAAATCAATGCACCACGACTTTTCGCACCACCACAGGTTTTTTCACCACGACAGCTTGTTTGACCACCACAGTTTTCGCCGCCGGTTTTGCCGCCACCACATGACGATGATGTGCCGGATGCACCACACAACCGGATAGCATCAGCAGCGTAATTATGGCCGTTAATCCAATTCTGCTTGATGAGTTCACAACCTTGTTCATTTCAACACCTTTTTGGCTTGGTCTCAGTACTACTGAGTCTAGCCATTGCTGCGTCAATGCGGCGAAAAGGCAGGTAAAGGTTGGGTAAAGCAAGCGAGGGTTTAGGCGAATTAATAAGCAAAATGGGGTTTTGTAATAAAATAATCAGAATTTTGTAAGGTTAAATAATTGTCAATTCATTAGTTTGGGCACGCATTGTTAAAAAGCAGTGTGCACGTATTTTCTAATTAATAAGGATATTTAGATGTTTAAGTTCAAACTTTTATCGTTAAAAAATGTTGCTGGATTAGTTTCTGCCGCGTTGGTTTTTAGTGCAGGTGTTTACGCTACAGAGTTAGCTCCAGTTGAAGATGATGGTGGAGTAGTTACAATTCAATGCCTCACTAGTCCAAGTGGAACGCAGAAACTATGCTGCACTGGCCACCCCACTAACATGACATGTCAATTTGTAAAGGTATAAGCTATTTGATGCGGGCTAACCGGCCCGCATTCTGAAACCAATCAATTTAGTTATTTTGTTTCATTGTTATTAATTTATGGTGTTAATCTGGTTGCTGTTTCGTTCTGTTGTAAATGAGTTATGGAAATGGAAATCCCAGAAGACGATCGAAAGCTAAAAAGTAAGAGTCATGTATTAGTTTTAGGTTTAACAGCCTTAGTGTTCGCTTTTGCTTGGTTAATGTTGAGCAAAGTGAGTTCATCCCCGTTGGCATATTCCGCTTCAACTGCAAAAGAAGGAATTCTAAATTCTACAATCAGTGCCTTTGGCGTTTTAGTGCCACAAAAAGTGCAAAGCCTGATTGCCATGACCGAAGGTCGGGTGTTGCAGCTGGCGCAAAGGCCCGGCGCTATGCTTGAGGCCGGGCAGCCGATTTTGCAGCTGGTCAATCCAAAACTACAGCGTCAGCTGGAAGAGCAGGAGCTGGCATTACAAGCTCAGCAGGCCGAATTTTTATTGTTGCAGCAGCAGCTGGAACAAGAGCAGTTACAACTGCGGCATGATTTGCGGCTGGCTCAGGCCGAGCAACAACTGTTGCAAACCCAACTAGCGGCTAAACAAGAG
>CAMLNG010000541.1 GCA_946481195.1 uncultured Chromatiaceae bacterium | reverse complement strand
CCGGGGCTGATGTCGTCTCCGGCCGTCTGGCAAAGCACTGTTGATGCGCTAAAAACGGATCATCAGCTGCATCTGATCCACCTGGCTGGATTTGCCGGCAAAGCAGCGCGTACAGGCATGCAGCCGGACAGTTCGCTGCTTAGTGCCGTGCAGCAGGAATTATTGGCCTATATCGCGGCAAAACAGCTGCAGCGGCCGGCGGTGATTGGCCATAGCCTGGGAGGTTTTCTGGCGTTTGCGCTGGCAAGCCAGGCGCCGGAGCAAATCGGCCCTGTTGTCTCGGTGGATGGTCTGCCTTATCTGGCGCCAGTATTTACCCGTAACCCGGCGACCACTGCGGCACAGATGCAAAACCAGGCCGCACAAATCAGCATGCAATATGGCGGGATGAGCAAAGCCCAGCTCAGCCAGGCCACGGCACAAGGCCTGTTTATTCAGGCAACCAGCCCGGCGGCGCAGCAACAGGTGCTGGCGATGGCGGAAGCATCTGACCCCAAAACAGTCGGCAAGGTGATGGCAGAACTGCTGACCACCGACTTGCGGCCACAAGTCGCCAATATCAAACAACCAGTGTTGTTACTAGGTGCCAGCGGCGCCTTACCGCCACAGGCACAGGCAGGCGTCAAAGCTTTGTATCAGCAGCAACTGGAAAAATTACCTACCGCGAGGCTCGACATCAACACCCAGGCAAGGCACTTTATCATGCTGGACGACCCGGCCTGGCTGAATCAAAAAATCCGCAGTTTTTTGCAGGAGGCGAAATAACATGGATCACAGCATCGAATTACAGTTAATGCCAGACGTGCTTGCAGCGCAACAAGGCGACATGGCGGCTTATCAGCGCCTGATCAACCGCTGCCGCCAGATGGTCAGCAGTATCGCGCTCGCCATCGTCAAAGACTTAGACCGCAGCGAAGATATCGCCCAGCAGGTGTTTATTCACGTCTGGCAACAACTGCCGCAACTGCGCGAAGCCAGCAGCTTTTTACCCTGGGTCCGGCAAATCACCCGCTATCAGGCTTTTCATGGTCTACGTGACGAAAAAGCGCGGCGCGAGCTGGACAGCGATGACGCCGAAACCGTACTGGCCGAATTTATTGACCCGGACGCCAGCCCCGAACTCTGGCATGACCGTGCTGAACAGAGCCAGCTGCTGCAGCAATTTCTCGATGCACTGCCGGCGGAAAGCCGTGAAATACTGCTGTTGTTTTATCGTGAAGAACAATCCAGCAGCCAGGTGGCGGCCTTACTGGGCATCAGCGAAGCCAATGTCCGCAAAAAGCTGCAGCGGGTGCGGGAATCATTAAAAGAGCAGTGGCTGAGCCGTTACGGCCAGCTGATTTTGTCGACCGCACCGGGACTTGGTTTTTCTGCTGCTTTAACGGCGGCACTGGCCACCGCCAGCCCACCAGCGGCGGCTATGGCGGCCGATCAGTTGGTGCATTCAGTCGCACCGGGCGCAGCATCAGGCCCACTGAAGTTTTTGGCAATATTAGGTGGTGCAGCCATTGGCGCCTTGCTGGCGATAGCCGCAGTGTTTTATGGCATGAAACCGGCCATCGACCGGGCTGACAGCGCCGAGATTGCCAGCGCACTGCGCCAGCTCAGACGCCGCACTATGGCCTGGATGGCGCTGTTTGGCCTCTGTTGGGTGGCCGCTTATGAGCTGACACCAAGCGCCTGGGGGCCTATTGCCTGTATGACGATGCTGACAGTGCTGCTGCTCAGTACCCAGGTACAGCTCAGCCGCCTGTTGGCGCCACAACAAGCGCGGGAACGGCTGGCAGATCCACAAGCTGCGGCTAAACAACGCCGGCAAAGGCTTGGCTGTGTGATTGGACTGGTGGTCGGTATCGGCTCCGGCTGGGCCGGTATGATTGCCGGGTTGCTTGCGTCGGGCCGGCTCTAGCACATTCTTTGCCTTTTTCCTGAATTACCCCACAATAGATCGATAGTTCTTTCTGCCATGATTTTTGTGGGGATTTTATGAACAAACTTCATTTCACTATCGATATCAAAGCGTCACCGGCACATGTGCATCAGCTGATGCTCGACGACCCAACGTACCGGGTCTGGACCGCGCCTTTTCATCCCGGTTCGCAGTTCGTCGGCGACTGGCAGACCGGCAGTAAAATTCTGTTTATCGCAGTCGAAGCCGGCCAGCAACAGGGCATGGTGAGCCGGATTGTGGCCAATGAGCCTGGCCAGCACGTTTTTATCGAACATCTGGGTATGCTCAAAGACGGGGTTGAGATTTTGTCCGGCCCCGAAGTTGAGCCCTGGGCCGGCGCGCGCGAGGATTATTATTTCCAGCCAATTGCCGACGGTTGCCGGCTGGAAGTGCAAATGGACAGTCAACAAGAATGGGCGGATTTCTTCCGCCAGACCTGGCCAAAAGCGCTGCAACTGCTGAAATCGCTGGCAGAAGGGGATGCGGCGCCCCCCTCCTCTGAGCTATGAGCCTTTTACTCCCCGAGTCAGGCAAAAAAATGCGACAACAGCGCTGGCCCAGGCAATTCAGACGGCGATCATCACGATGCGCTCT
>CAMLNG010000540.1 GCA_946481195.1 uncultured Chromatiaceae bacterium | reverse complement strand
GCGCGGCACAAAGGCGTTGATGAACGCAAGCTGTTGTTTTTTCCGAATTGGTCAGACACCAGTTTTGTCCATCCGGAAGTCGATAGTAGTGAGCTGCGGTTGAGTTGGGGGCTGGCGCCCGACGATAAGCTGGTTTTGTACTCTGGCAATATTGGCCAGAAACAAGGTCTGGAAATAGTGCTGGAAGCTGCCAGCGCGCTGGCAGACCAAAGCAAAGTCAAATTTGTCATCATCGGGAATGGTGCTTACCGCGACACTTTAGCTGCCGATGCTGCAGCGCGTGGCCTGAAAAATGTTGAGTTTAAACCTTTGCAGGCCTGGGAACTGGTGCCGCAAATTCTGGTGATGGCCGATGTTCATTTGGTCGTGCAGAAAAAAGGGGTGGCTGATGCGGTGTTACCTTCCAAGCTGACCAATATTCTGGCAGCCGGTGGTTATGCACTGGTCACAGCTGAGCAAGGGACTGAGCTCGCTGAGCTGGCGCAGCGCTATCCGGGCATCTATCACTGTGTGGAGCCCGAGGACATCACGGCATTTATCAATGGCTTGCGTCACTGTCTGCAGGCAGATACACAAGAGAGTAACAGGGTGGCGCGGCGCTATGCCGTCGACCAGATCCATAGTGAGCAGGTGATTGACCGTTTCACCGCCGAACTTCATGAATTGGTCAGCAAGGATTAAACACGATGACGCAAAAAGTCGCACTTATCACTGGTGTCACCGGTCAGGACGGCTCGTATTTAGCTGAATTTTTACTGGAAAAAGGCTACATAGTGCATGGCATTAAGCGCCGTGCTTCGTCTTTTAACACCCAGCGGGTTGACCATATTTATCAGGACCCGCATATCGAAAATAAGAACTTTATCCTGCATTACGGCGATTTAACCGACTCGTCAAACCTGACGCGGATTTTACAGCAGGTGCAGCCTGATGAAGTCTACAACTTAGGCGCGCAGTCGCACGTGGCGGTGTCGTTTGAAAGTCCGGAATATACTGCGGACGTTGATGCGATGGGTACTTTGCGTCTGCTCGAAGCCATCCGCCTACTTGGTTTAGAGAAGAAAACCCGGTTTTATCAGGCTTCTACCTCTGAGCTGTATGGGTTAGTGCAGGAGACGCCGCAAAAAGAAACAACGCCATTTTATCCACGCTCGCCTTATGCGGTGGCCAAACTGTATGCCTACTGGATCACGGTGAACTATCGCGAATCTTATGGCATGTATGCCTGTAATGGTATTTTGTTTAATCACGAATCGCCCCGTCGTGGTGAAACCTTTGTTACCCGTAAGATCACCCGCGCTGTTGCCAATATTGCCTACGGCCTGGAGCCTTGTCTGTATCTGGGCAATATGGATGCGCTGCGTGACTGGGGCCACGCCAAAGATTATGTCCGGATGCAATGGCTGATGCTGCAGCAACAGCAGCCGGAAGACTTTGTCATCGCCACCGGCAAACAAATTTCAGTCCGCGAGTTTGTCCGGATGACGGCACAGAACGCTGGCATCGAGCTTGTCTTCAGCGGCACTGGCGTTGATGAAATTGCCACAGTGACTGCGGTAGACGCTGTGCGCGCACCCTCAGTGAAAGTCGGGGATGTTATCGTCAAAGTTGACCCGCGTTATTTCCGTCCGGCGGAAGTAGAAACTTTGCTCGGCGATCCGACAAAAGCCAAACAAAAACTGGGCTGGGTGCCGGAGATCAGTGTCGAACAGATGTGTGCAGAAATGGTGGCGCATGACCTGAATAAAGCCAAACAGCACGCGTTGTTGCAACAACATGGCTATGACGTCAACGTCACGCTGGAATAACGGTATTTTGCTGCACTGCCGAAGTCTGTCGGCGGGCTGATGGAACTGAAAATGAGCCAAACAAGAATTTTTGTCGCCGGACACAATGGCATGGTGGGATCTGCCATAGTGCGGCAATTGCAGCAAAACCCGGCAGTTGAGCTGGTGCTACGAAGCCGCAGTCAGCTGGATTTAACGTCGCAGGCGCAGGTCAGCGCTTTTTTTGCTGCCGAGCGCATCGACCAGGTGTATCTGGCAGCCGCCAAAGTCGGGGGCATTGTCGCCAACAACAGTTATCCGGCCGACTTTATCTACGAAAACCTGATGATCCAGGGCAATATCATTCACAGCGCGCACCAGGCCGGGGTGCAAAAATTGTTGTTTCTCGGCTCGAGCTGTATCTACCCGAAACTGGCGACACAGCCAATGACGGAGCAGGCGCTGTTGACCGGCACATTGGAGCCGACCAATGAGCCTTATGCAGTGGCTAAAATCGCCGGTATTAAACTCTGCGAGAGCTATAACCGTCAGTATGGCCGCGACTACCGCTCGGTGATGCCGACCAATCTTTACGGCCCGAATGATAATTTTCACCCGCAAAACAGCCATGTGATCCCGGCGTTATTGCGCCGTTTCCATGAAGCGAAGCTGTCAGGCGCTGCGGAAGTTGTCGCTTGGGGGAGTGGCACACCGATGCGGGAATTTTTGCATGTCGATGATATGGCCGCAGCCTCAGTGTTTGTGATGAACCTTGATAATAA
>CAMLNG010000539.1 GCA_946481195.1 uncultured Chromatiaceae bacterium | reverse complement strand
AACGCCACGTCTTGTTCGTTTTTTAGCAAAGCGCCAAACAAGGGCATTAAACCGCCAGTTTCGCGGCTTTGTTTTAATTGCTCCGGGGTTACCTGCTCAGCCAACAATAAACGCAGCCAGTCAATCAGCTCAGAAGTCGACGGTTTTTTCTTGAGTGCCGGTAAATCGCGCAAGCCAAAAAAGCTTTGCAACGCTTCGCTCAGCAGCTGTTTGGACAAACCTGGTAAATGTACATCGACAATCCGCTCCAGTGCCTCAGCATCCGGAAAGCGGATATAGTGAAAAAAGCAGCGGCGCAAAAACGCATCCGGCAGCTCTTTTTCGTTGTTTGATGTGATGATAACTACCGGACGCTGGGCTGCACGCACAGTTTGACCGGTTTCATACACATCAAAGGCCATTTGGTCGAGTTCATGCAGCAGGTCGTTAGGGAATTCAATGTCGGCCTTGTCAATTTCATCAATCAACAACACCGGGCGCTTAGTGGCCGTAAAAGCCTGCCATAACTTACCGGGTTTAATGTAATTGGCGATGTCATGCACCCGCACGTCACCCAGCTGACTGTCGCGCAAGCGTGATACAGCATCATATTCATACAAGCCCTGCTGCGCTTTGGTGGTAGATTTGATATGCCATTGCAGCAGGTCGGTGCCAAGTGCTGCAGCCAGCGCTTTGGCCAGTTCCGTTTTACCGGTACCAGGCTCGCCTTTGATTAATAAAGGTTTTTGCAAAGTGACTGCGGCGTTGACCGCGAGCGCCAGTTCAGGGGTGACTATATAAGAGTCGTTACTTTGAAAACGCATGGATGCCTCAAATTCGCGGTAATCGCTTATAACATTAAGTCATATAACTTATATCAAAACGCTACTTTCGTTTTTTATACCAGCGGTTATGCTGGGCCAAATTCTTTGTCTGTCTGGAGCTCTGTATGGCAAACATTTATGAAGACAACTCATTGTCAATCGGCCGCACACCGCTGGTCAAATTAAAACGCGTCACTACCGGTAACGTCTACGCCAAAATTGAAGCGCGTAACCCGAGTTTCAGCGTTAAATGCCGCTTAGGCGCCGCCCTGATTTGGGATGCGGAGAAAAAAGGTTTATTAGGCCCTGGCAAAGAACTGATTGAACCCACTTCCGGTAACACTGGTATTGCCCTGGCTTTTGTCGCCGCAAGCCGCGGTTACCCGCTGACGCTGACCATGCCGGCGACCATGAGCTTAGAGCGCCGCAAACTGCTCAAAGCCTTAGGCGCCAACCTGGTGCTGACTGAAGGCGCGAAGGGCATGAAAGGTGCGATTGAAAAAGCCAAAGAAATTCAGGCATCTAATCCTGAAAAATACTTGTTATTACAACAGTTTGAAAACCCGGCCAACCCGCAAATCCACTTTGATACCACAGGCCCGGAGATTTGGAACGACACTGACGGCAATATTGATGTATTCGTTGCAGGCGTCGGCACCGGCGGTACTATTACCGGGGTGAGCCGTTATATCAAGCTGGAGAAAAAACATCCGCTGGTGAGCGTCGCGGTAGAACCGGCCGATTCACCGGTGATCAGCCAGAAACTGGCTGGCGAAGAAATTAAACCGGGCCCACACAAAATCCAGGGCATTGGCGCTGGTTTTATCCCGGGCAACCTGGATTTGGAATTACTCGATCGCGTAGAGAAAGTCAGCAATGACGACGCCATAGCCATGGCACACCGTCTGATGAAAGAAGAAGGCATCCTGGCCGGTATTTCTTCCGGCGCTGCCGTGGTTGCCGCCAAACGGCTGGCAGAGTCGCCGGAATTTGCCGGCAAAAACATTGTGGTGATCCTGCCATCTTCCGCTGAACGTTATTTGTCCAGTGCGCTGTTTGCAGATGTCTTTACTGAAGCCGAGCTGCAAGCCTGAACTTAATGCTTTCAGAAAAAAAAGGCTGCACTATTCGCATTAGTGCAGCCTTTTTTGCTTTACAGCAAAACCATAGCGCCGCACACTGCTGGGAATTGCAACAATAGGTAGTAGCGAAGTGAACATAAAACCTTGGCATTTATTTAGCAGTTTGGCAGCTCTGACCTTGCTTAGTGCCTGCGGCGACTCAACCCCAGCAGCTCCTCCGCCGGCCAGTTCAGAACCTGCGATGCAGGCAGTGGCAGGCTCAGCCGCTACTGCAACGGATTCCCCTGAACTGACAGCAGTCGATTTTTTCGAAGCTATTCTGGTGGATAACGACATCAAGGAAGCCAAGCGTCATGCGGTGCCAACCCTGCGCCGGGTACTGGATGGTTATTCTTCCGGTAAAGCGGTTGGCAGAACGTTGCTGAATATGAGCTTTGATAAAGTCGAAATTACTATCGAAGACACCAACAAAAACGTCCGCGAATTTTATACCGACAGAGCCGATGTGATGCTGATTTTTACCGGTATGAAAGATGACGCTAAAGTCGTGCATATGCGGATGGTGAAAATGGAAAAACACAGCGGGAAGTGGCAGGTCGCCGTGATTAAAGACGACCCATTCGCGCGCACCGGCATTTAAAACTCAACTCAGCGCTTAAAACACA
>CAMLNG010000538.1 GCA_946481195.1 uncultured Chromatiaceae bacterium | reverse complement strand
GCCTGGCGTGTGCGCCGTAGTGGTGCGGCCTTCCAGCAATACTTTGTGCGGGCCAAACGCCAGTTTTTCGATATGGGCATTAAAGCTCAGGTCACCCGCCATCCCGATATAAGTTTTGCTGTCTTCGTTATCGAGCCGCAGCTTTTCTGCTTTTTTCACGCATTCCAGCACAGCCGTGTGGCCCGCTTCGTCTTTGTAGACACCGACACCAAGGTCCACTTTCAGTGGATTCGGATCTTCTTTGTACGCGGCCATTAAACCCAAAATCGGATCTGTCGCTACCGGCTGTAAACGAGAAAACATAAAGTGCTCACCTGTTACTGTTGCTGATACTGTAAAAAATTCATCGGCTGCAGCATAACCTCAGCCTGCTTGCGCGCTGGTCTGATGTTCTCAGGCCAGCAACGCCGGCAAAGTCAGAGCGACTGCAATCAGCAGCGCTAACTCTTTACCGTGAAATAAGTTTTGTGTGAATGCTTCGGAATCAATGATGCCGATAACGGCACCGTCCACTCCAATCAGTGGCAAACAAGCTTCCGCCTGTACTTTTGGGTCGCAGGTGTAGTACTCACCGCCTTGAGCCAGATAAGCCGCCACGTCGTTAATGATGCGGCCCTGTCCCGACAGCCCAACAGTGCTGTTATTACTGATGGCAGCAAATTCGGCCGTCAGTGGGAACTCGGCACGGCTTTCAGCGCCAAAATAGGCCAGTTTCACCAGCACAGTTTCACCGGCCGGATTAACACGGCGCTGATACACGCCAAACCAGTGGCTGGCACTGTGCGCCTGATAAAACTGCACCACAGCGGTGACTTTAGCCAGCAATTGTTGGTTGGCATCGGTCTGCCCACCTAAGATAGGGAGCAGATCATAAGGCTCATCAGCCAGCTGTCCAAACAACGAACAACTGCCGCCCTCACCCAGCTCAGGGACCCGGAACTGCCATTGCACTGTACTGGCAGGAGTCAATGCGGTGAGCTGTTGCTGATAATCAGCCACTTGCTGATAAAAATCAGCGGAAAAAGCATCGCTCTGCAAACCGCAGCGTGCGAGATAAGCTTGAATCGACGTTTGAAGCAAAATAGCCGTCCAGATTTCTAAAAATGCCGCAGCAGTCTACCAGATTAAGGCAAAAATCCAAGACTTTGCGGGGAAATTCAGCGTTTACGCCAGCAGCTGCAATGGATTAAAACGGAAGCATTGCTGTGCGCCTTGTGTTGCATTATCTTGCCACGAAACCAGGCTGAACAACAGCACACGACAAAACGGAACCCACAATGAGTTCGAAAAAAATCTCTTTAGCCGACTGGCAACAACAATCAGGCGGCCAGTCCGCCACAAAAACCGATGTACCCGCTGGTGATAACCTGGTCTACAGCACCGACAGCGGCCGCATTGACGCACCGAAAGCAGAAAAAGCCACAGGACAGGCCTTCGCCGATGGCTTTTTGCGGCTAAAACGTGAAACCAAAGGCCGCAACGGCAAAGGCGTGATCACCATTGCCGGCATCGCCGAAACGGAAGACAAGCTCAATGAAATAGCAGCACTGCTGAAAAAGAAATGCGGCTGCGGTGGCGCCGTCAAAGACGGCATTATCGAAATCCAGGGCGACAAACGCGAAGTCATCCAACAAGAACTAACCAAACTCGGCTACAAACACAAGTGGTCGGGGGGGTGATTCCTGTCTTTCGTGCAGCCAACTGCTTGGCTGCACGCCGGAATCACGCGAGGAGCTCCGCGACGAGCTGGGTAAAGTCGGGATTTCGGGATGCCAACAGTTTGGCATCCCGCCGACTTTACGCGAGGAGCTCCGCGACGAGCCGGAAGAAGTCGGTATTTCTGCACAACAACAAAAAAGCGGCCGAAGCCGCTTTTTTCATATCAAAACATCCACCTCTATCAGCGGCTATAACGCTGCTGATATTTTTGGTGCAGATCTTTTTGTTTGTTGTTTAAATCAACGGCGCGGCCGTCAATCCACATCGAACTGATTTTGCTGCTGCGATAATCCAGAATATCGCCTTCAGACACCACCACAGTCGCGGCTTTGCCAACTTCCAAAGAACCCAGCTTGTCTTCAACGCCGGCGATTTTTGCTGCATTGAGCGTCACTGCGGCTAATGCCTGCTCTTTATCGAGGCCAAAAGCGACCGCCTGACCGGCACCAAAGGCCAGATTGCGGCTATCCCAGTAGCTGCCAATGGCCAGCGCAAAGGTCACACCGGCTTTGGCCAGCTTAGCCGGCGTAGCATAAGCGGTGTCCACCGCTTCGTCGTCGCGCTCCGGAATGCCGAACGGTGAGCCGAAGATCACCGGCACTTTACGCGCTGCCAGCTCATCGGCGACACGCCAGCTGTCACGGCCGCCAACAATGGTCAGCTTCAGCTGATATTTGTCAGCAAGAGCCATCGCCTGACGAATTTGGCGGGCATCTTCGGCATGGGCAAAGACTGCACGTTCACCACTGAATACCGGGATCATGGCTTCCCAGCGCGAATCCAACGCTTTAATAGCGCCAGCTTTTTTCGCATCAACATAAGCTTTGGCTTGCGCC
>CAMLNG010000537.1 GCA_946481195.1 uncultured Chromatiaceae bacterium | reverse complement strand
AAAGGCACCCCAGCGCTGCCAAAATACTGCTGATACACCTTGAGCCCGGCCAACAAGCCTCCCCCTTGCCAATATAACACCCCACCAATTGCGATAGCTGCGCACCAAAGTGGCAACTGCTCCAGCGCCAGCTGCCGGCTAAGCTGTCGGCTACGGGCGCCCAACACCTGGCGCATGCCCATTTCATGCTGGCGCTGTACCAGCTGACCGATCAGGCAAAATACCAGGTTAATAGCGACCACGGCGCCGCATAACAGCGTCAGGCAACACAGCAACCAGAATTGCTGCAATAAATCAGCACGTTGTTCCGGAAACAGTTCAATCCCCGGAATAATGTCGGCCTGGTGTTTATCTTCAATCATTTTAAATGCTTGCTCGCCCAGCCACTCGACCGGCGTCGCATCATAGTTTTTGGCTAGCGCAGTGAGATCCGCCTCCGCTTTATGCTGAATAAAACCAATACTATCAGGAAGGTTTTCAGTCATCGCTAATGCTTCAGGGCCAGGGCCCTTGCTGGAGTCATGGCCTTCATCAATATCCAATAAAGGCAAAAACCGGTCTTCCCATGGTAGCCACAGACCCGGACGTTTCTCACTAAAGCGGTCCAGCGCCGGCGGTAATACCGCTGCAATCACATAACGTTTGTCATTTTCACGAACCAATACATCTAAGCCTTGAACTTCCGGCTTACCCAATAACTGCCAGAGCCAATGACTCAGGTACACCGGCTGCGCCTGCCCTGCTTCCGGCCGGGTAAAAGGCGCTTTAAGTCCCAACACTGCTGGCAAATTTTCGCTGTAATACACCAGCTTAGTGCGGTCGATATTCTGTTCGGCAATCCGCAGCTCACTGGACCTAAACTGCGTGATGGCCAGCGCAGTCACTTCAGGCTGCTGCTTTAACCGGTACAACTCCGCATGACTGACAGGTTGATATCGGCCTTGTGGGTCGGTGCGGTGCACAGTCGCCACTAAATCTGCCGGCTGCGCCCAGCCCGGCAATGGTGTGCGCAGCTGTGGCCCTAATTGCAGTAACAGCAACAATAAGGCGCTGAAACAACCTAAGCCAAGCGCCAGTAAACTCCATTGCAGCCGTTGGCCCCGCCATAAGCGCCAGCCAAACTTCAGCGTAAACAGCATATGCATCAGCAGGCCCTCTGCTCAGTCGCTGGCATATTGACTGAGGCAGTCGCTGGCGCAACAGCCGTTGGCTGTGTTGCTGTTACGACAAACTGACCATCAGCCAGATACAAACGGCGCTGCGCTCTTGCTGCCAGCTGTGGGTCATGCGTTACCATCAGCACAGTCGCGCCATCCTGATGCAGCTTGCTCAGCAGATTCATCACAATTTCGGCACTTTGCGAATCGAGGTTACCGGTCGGTTCATCTGCCAATAACAAACTCGGGTTAGTGATCAGTGCCCGCGCTATCGCCACTCTTTGCTGCTGACCGCCGGATAACTGCTCCGGGTAAGCATCCAGCTTGTCAGACAGTTCCACCTGCGCCAGCACTTGCGCTGCCCGGCTGCGATACTCGGCTGCTTTGACACCGGCTAAATACCGCAGCGGTAAACTGACATTCTCTGCCACTGTCATGCTGCTGATGAGGTTAAAGTTCTGAAAAATCCAGCCAATATGGCGGTTACGCAGCACACTATGCTGGTAAGCCGACAACCCCGGCACCGACTGACCAAGCAGCAAATATTCACCGGCTGAAAAGCTATCTAGTAAGCCAATGATCGATAACAAGGTTGATTTACCACTGCCGGAACGGCCTTCAATCGCGACAAACTCGCCACGTGTTACCTGAAAATCCAGCGCCTTTAACACCGGCAGTTGCAGCTTGCCTTGAGTAAAGACTTTAGACGCCTGCCGGATGTCGATCAGGGTTTCCGCCTGATGGGTGGGTGTGTTATTGGCTTCAGCCATTGAGGTCCTCCGGTGCAATTACTTCGTTGTTTAACAGTGCCGCCGGCACCTGCAATAAAATTTGTTCACCGGCTTTGACGCCATCTAACAGCTGCATTTGTTTGGCGGTCAGGCTGCCGATCAGTACTTCGCGGCGTTGGTACTGCGCTGAAGACGCATCCCAGACAAACAGCGCCTGGCGTTGTTGCGGTTTTTGAATGTACGAAGCGCGGTCGCTGAGCAGGGTTTGTTCTTGGGTCCCGACATTGATATCAGCTTTGACTTCAATATTGGCGCGGGCGGTATCCGGTAGGTCACTTAACAGGGTCACATCAACCCGTAAAAAGTTGTCGACCACATTGGGCGACACCCAGCTGACTTCACCGAGCATGGGTTTACCTTTGATATTCAGCGTCACCGTCTGGCCGGGTTTGACTAAAGCCGCATCGACAGCACCGATTTTCAGCTCCGCTAACAATTGCCCGGGCTCAGCTACTTGCCCCAAAGCTTGCCCCGCCACCACCTGACTGCCCGGTTTTAAGCTTTCATCGAGCGCAATCAGCTGGCCGCTGATATCGCTGCTGACGGCCAACGCCTGCACATCCTGTTTGGCAATATCCCGTTGTTTTTCTGCCCGTTGCCGATTTAACTTCGCTGCAGCCAGCCGGTTT
>CAMLNG010000536.1 GCA_946481195.1 uncultured Chromatiaceae bacterium | reverse complement strand
ACCGTGCTATTGATGTAGAACCTAGTTGGGCTCCTGATGGAAAGAGCATTTTATTTTCTTCAGAGCGTGGTGGCCGGCCGCAACTTTATTCTGTAGAGCTTGCTTCAAATCAGGTTTCTCGGGTGACTTTTGAGGGCGAAATGAACCTGGCAGGCAAATATACGCCAAATGGTCAAGCAATAGTTATGGTAAACCGGACAAACGGTCAGTATAATATCGCCCGCATGGATAGAACTACAAAGTTTATGCAAGTGCTGACACGGACTTACCTGGACGAGTCACCAAGCATTGCGCCAAATGGCTCAATGATTATCTATAGTACTTTGCATGGTAGTAATACCCAAGTACTGGCACTGGTGTCCATGGATGGTCGCTTTAAAGCAAGGCTGCCAGCTACCAATGGCCGGGTAAAATCGCCGGCCTGGTCGCCGTTTTTATAAAATACAAAAATTTGGTTAAATCGTAATACTAAGGACAACATCATGAACTTAAATAAAGTTTTAAAAGGTTTGTTAGTTGCTGTGCCAGTGCTGACTTTAGCTGCATGTAGCTCTAACAATGAAACTGACGCTGGCGATGCAAACGCAAACGCTAACCAGGCAGTAGTTGCAGACCAAGGTCTGAGCGATGCAGAACAACTGCGTCAGCAATTAGAAGCTCTGCGTCAGCAAAACACTATTTACTTCGACTTCGACAAGTCTGACATCCGTTCTGAATTCGCTTCAGTTCTGGACGCACACGCTGCATTCCTGCGTGCTCGCACTACTATCTCTGTAACTATCGAAGGTCACACTGATGCTCGTGGTACTCCAGAGTACAACATCGCACTGGGCGAGCGTCGTGGTCAGTCAGTTCAGAAATACCTGGAAAACCTGGGTGTTGCTGCTGGTCAGATGTCTGTAGTGAGCTACGGTGAAGAGAAACCAGTTGACGCTGGCAACACCGAAGAGTCATTCGCTAAAAACCGTCGCGCTGTTCTGGTTTACTAATTTAAGTTGTGAGTTTGCATGACCGTTAAGACGTCACTTGTTACTGTATTAAGTTTGGTAGCGGTTGCTGTGGCCGCAGATCCTGCTCCTGTAGCTGATCTGAGTCGCAGTAGCAGCCAGGGTATTTCCACTCAGACGACTGCCCGCAGTGGTTCTGTTTCGGAGCGGCTTGCCGCGCTGGAACGTGTCGTGGATGCCCGGGCTGCAGCGCAGCTGGCAATGCAGCAACAGCTCGAGACTCTGTTAACAGAAGTCAGCGAGTTACGTGGCACGACGGAAGAGCACTCATACAAATTAGAACAGATATTACAGCAGCAGCGGGATATCTATCAGGAAATTGACCGCCGGCTTGGTGGTGCAGCAGCAGGGAATGTCTCTTCTCAGACGACAGCACCTACGCAGCAACCAGTTACCGAAGTTCCGGCGGGAAATCCTGCAGCCGTTGTAGCAGCCGATGAGGCTGCTGCAGCGGAATCTGCAGCGCCAGCACCGCAGGTTGCTGCTTCTGGTCAGCTCAATGAAGCACAAGCTTATGAGCAAGCTATCAACTATGTCGTGAAGGATCGCAATTATGCAGCGGCCATTCCGGCGTTTGAAGATTTCATCAAGACATACCCAAATTCTGAATACACCTCTACGTCACATTATTGGCTGGGGCAGTTGTATTACCAGAAAAACGAATTCGCAAAAGCCAAAACGCATTATGAGCGTGTGGTAAAACAATTCCCGAACTCGAGTAAGGTTCCGGATGCATTATTGAAGTTGGGATTGGTCGCAGACAAGCAGAATGATGCTGCGGCTGCGAAAAAATATTACAGCCAACTGGTGAAAAGCTTTCCCAAATCCAAGGCCGCGGCCACCGCAAAGGCCAAACTGGAATCCCGTTAAAACCGCGTTTACGCGGTTTTTTCTTATGCGTCTCCTGTTCAGAATCCAAATCTAACTACCAGTCGTGGCGCGACAGGGCCGGTTTTGGATTTGGTAGGTACTTAATTCAAAACATTCGATAAAGTCGCATTGTGGCAGAATCAGTTACTTCTTCGCCATTGTGCCGTTCTTTTAAGCAGTCAGCAGGCTAAAACGATGTTTTTGCCAGATTTTGGTTGCACTGCGCGTGTAAATAAGTAAGATATGCGTCCGCGAGAGGGGTCATTAGCTCAGCTGGTAGAGCAGCGGACTTTTAATCCGTTGGTCGATGGTTCGAATCCATCATGACCCACCAATCTGACATTCCTCTTTTGAGGGTCATTAGCTCAGCTGGTAGAGCAGCGGACTTTTAATCCGTTGGTCGATGGTTCGAATCCATCATGACCCACCAATCTCCGAGTATCATAAACCCATCAGCGGTTGTGTCTCTCAGCTGTAAACATGTGTATAATACGCCACCTTTTTCAGCCCGGAGTTTATCCGCATGAATCAAGCGCTGCATTTTAACGAACTTGACTTCGTCTTCCCGAAAAAGCCTGTGCCTTTGTCTTTTGATGACAAACAAGCGTACAAGAGCCGCATTAAAGCCTTGTTACAGCAAAAAGATGCTGTTCTGGTCGCGCATTACTACACAGACCCGGAGATCCAGGCCTTGGCCGAAGA
>CAMLNG010000535.1 GCA_946481195.1 uncultured Chromatiaceae bacterium | reverse complement strand
AAGGATTGCCAGATTCGCCATGGTATTAGGATGTTCTGGTTCCAGTTTCAAACTTTGCAGATAAGCGCGCTCGGCATAATCCGGCATCTGCCGTTGCCGGTACAGGACGGCCAGATTGTTCCAGGTGGCCGCAACCGCAGGAGAAACGTCGGCAGCAGCCTGCAAATACCGATACGCTAAATCAAACTGCTGTGTCAGCATCGCATCTGCGGCTTTGTTGTTGTAAAACAGCGCGACTATGTCATTTTCGCTGATTTTACGCACAGGTAAGCGCTCCCGCGAACCGCCGGCACGTTCAAAATCAATCAGGAAATTGTGATCTGCTGAAATAAAAGTTTTAGTCAGCGTTTGCATGTAGGGTGGCGTCACGACCAGATTGACGTGGCCGTTTAGCACGCTGGTACCATTACGGGTGATCCAATATTCCGGGATCTGCACATCCTGAAACTGCGCTTTAAAACCCAAAGCCCGCGCCAGACTGTAAGACAAAATAGTCAGCGACAAACAATTGGCTTCGCGCTGCTCATAGGTTTGCAGTGCCGTTAAAGTGGCATTGTTGACGTATTGCAACGGGTCTTGTTGTTCGCGGAATATGAACTTCAATAGCGCCAGACTGCGGTCACGTGGCATACCATAAGCCAGCACTTCCTCTCTGGCCTCAGAGATCAGCGCTTCGGGTAAAGCAAAGATTTGTTCTTTGGTTTCAATCGGGGTGTTAACCGGCATAAACGCCTGATTATTCAATAGGTTTTCGGTCGCAACAGCCTCAGCATTTTGCGGCAGTTGCTGACAAGCACTCAGGCTCAGCACACTGAGCAGCAGGAAAAATCGCCACATCACACACCTCCGGCCGCAGCGGTATTTGTCATCTGGCTCTTGCCAGAAAAGCATCCTTTAGCTTTAAGCTAATAACCGGGAGTTTGTCAATTATTTGTGACCGGAAGGTCTGAAATGGGATAAGCAGGGATAGTCAGGAAATCTGGCCAGGCGCGCCTTTGATTCAGGCAATATCAGCGCAGCATCCGACAAGGCAACAGCCATTGCAGCCGAAAACCAAAAGCCGGGTCATAGTGTAAACACAACAAAGTGCCCTTTTTCACTTGTATGCTGGGTTCGGGCTGACCGAGACACAACGCCAGCAATGCCGACAACTCAGGTTCATGTCCCACCAGCAGGGTTTGCGCGGGCCAATTTGGCATAGCCTGCAATAACTGCTGATATTGCGTCTGGGGGGCGGTGCCATGCGATAACCACAACGTTTCCGCGATGTCGCAGGTTAAATCTGCGCCCGCAGCAACCAGCATCGCCGTTTGCATCGCCCTTGGGTAAGGACTGGTCAAAACCAGTTGCGGCTCGAGCTGTTGACGGCGGATAAAGCTGCCAATCCGTAACGCCTGCTGCCGCCCCTTCTCCACCAGACAACGGTCCACATCCGGTCGAAGTACAGAACGGTCTTCAGCTTTGGTATGACGTAACAGGTAAATGGTTTGAACTGACATTCCGCCTCCGCATGCATTGCAAAGACCAGTGTCCGCGATCCAGATGACAAGAACAAGACAGCAGCAGGGTGAAGACGGTCTTTCAGCAAGCCAATAGTTTGGCTTGCTGCCGGCTGAACGCCTGTACCTCTGGTACAGGCCGGAAGGTTGCGAAGCAATTTTCTACATGGATGTAGAAAACACAAAACCGCTAGGAGGCGGTTTTGGACGGCGGCACGCCGGTCCCGCAGGGATTTTTGGCGAATGCCAAAAACAAAAAATCCAGCATTAAGCTGGATTATTTGGTGCCTAGGGGGGGACTCGAACCCCCACGCCGCGAAGCGCTAACACCTGAAGCTAGTGTGTCTACCAATTCCACCACCGAGGCATGTGTTCTATTTGTTGTCTGCGACTTTGGTGCCTAGGGGGGGACTCGAACCCCCACGCCGCGAAGCGCTAACACCTGAAGCTAGTGTGTCTACCAATTCCACCACCGAGGCATATGCCGCCGACGCCGTGCATATTATGCGCCAGTGGCAAAGTCGTCAACTGCTGATTGCAAAAAATCTGGTAAATGCCGTGCGATTGCACAATTCCTCAGCAACCTGAAGTTTTCTTCAGCAGCAAGATGACATCCCCCCCTCTGCCACGGCAAAAAAAAACGGAGCCAGTGGCTCCGCTTTGATCAAATACAGTGATTAGTATTTGGCTTTTTTCAGCAGACCAATTTCTTCCAGCCGCTGTAACAGGTAATCATTTGAGTTGATCGGCTCCGGGTAACGATTCGGATTTTCAGCCGTGATACAGCTGCTCAGCGTTTCAATCACATAGTCCGGATTCGGATGCATAAAAAATGGGATCGAATAGCGTGGCTGACCTGCCGCCGCACCGGCCGGGTTGACTACCCGGTGAGTGGTCGATGGCAACACGTGGTTAGTCAGTCGCTGCAACATATCACCGATGTTCACTACAATAGTGCCCGGAATGGTCGTTACCGGCAGCCAGCTGCCGTCGCGACGCAGAATTTCCAGACCCGACTCGTGTGAACCAACCAGCAACGTGATGAGGTTAATATCTTCATGCTGACCGGCGCGGATACTTTGTGTCGA
>CAMLNG010000534.1 GCA_946481195.1 uncultured Chromatiaceae bacterium | reverse complement strand
TGTTTCAGCACCACTCGTTATTGCCCTGGTTGTCGGTCTATGAAAACGTTGCTTTGGCAGTGCGTCAGGTGTTTGCCGGCAAAATGACCAAAAGCCAGATGCAAGACTGGATAGAACACAATCTGGCACTGGTGCAGATGAGCCACGCCCGCGATAAAAAGCCGGCGGAAATTTCCGGCGGTATGAAGCAACGGGTAGGTATAGCGCGCGCTTTGGCAATGCAGCCACAAGTGTTGTTAATGGATGAACCTTTTGGCGCTTTGGACGCACTGACACGGGCGCATTTGCAGGACAGCGTACAACAAATTCAGGCAGAACTCGGCAACACTGTCATTTTAATTACCCATGATGTCGATGAAGCCGTGCTGCTGTCCGACCGTATCGTCATGATGACCAATGGCCCCGCGGCAACTGTCGGTGAAGTGCTGCAGATTGATTTGCCGCGTCCGCGCGACCGGCTGGCGCTGGCAGATTGCCCGAAATACAACCACTACCGGCATCAGGTTTTAAGTTTCCTGTATGAAAAGCAACGCAAAGTGGAGCCACTACCCGTTGCTTCAGCAAAAGCCAGCCAGGACAAACGACTCGTCAAAGATGAGGTGCGTGCATGACGGCAAGCAGCCCCAGCTATGACTTAGTCATCGTCGGTTTTGGCATGGCAACTCATCGCCTGCTGCAAGAGCTCGGGCGTTTGTCGTCGCGGCAAACCCGTATTCTGGTGCTGGGGGAAGAAGCGCAGCCGGCTTATAACCGGGTGTTGCTGCCACAGTTGCTTGAAAATGCCGCCACAGACATCGCTTTACCAGCGCTGCAGACTGGCAAAAATGCGGTCACTGTGTTGACCGGCGAAACAGTCGTGGCAATCGACCGCGACACACAACAGATCCACACCGCGTCGGCGCAATGTTTTCGCTATCGGCAGTTAGTTCTGGCGACAGGTTCTGCGCCGTTGCTGCCGGATTTTTGTCAGACGCTTTCAGCAAAACATGCGCTGAACCAAGGCCGCATCATGGCGCTGCGCACCGCCACAGACGTCACCAGGATCAGCGCAATGGCGCCGGGTAGCCATATCGTGGTCCAGGGCGGTGGTTTTATTGCGTTGGAAACCGCAGCCGCGCTCAGTGCACATTATCGGGTCAGTATTTGTCACCGTGGGCCTTATCTGATGAACCGGCAACTGGATGAAACGGCCGCAACCTTGTTGCAAACCGCATTAGAAGCGCGCGGCATCAAGGTGTTACTGCAAACGCAGCTAAATGGCGTACAAAGTGCTGGCCAACAGCTGCAACTGGCCGTGTCAGAGCCGGCAGGCCTGCGCACCATGGCGGCAGATTTGCTGATCGCCGCACTTGGCGTCCAGCCGCAAGACCAATTAGCCCGCAGCGCCGGGCTCGACTGTCAGCGCGGTATTGTGGTCAACACGCAGCTGCAAAGCAGTGATCCCAATATTTTTGCCATCGGCGAATGTGCCGAATGCCAGGGCGAAACCGTCGGTCTGGTCGCCCCCGTCTACCAACAAGCGGCAGTTCTGGCAGCCCGGTTAACCGGCGACTCCAGCGCGCACTATCAATCCCACCAGATCGCCACCAACCTTAAAATTAGCGGGCTCTCCATCAGTTCAGTCGGCGACATACCGGGGCTACTGCAAAGCACAGCTCCGGAACTTAAAACCTTGGTGTATCAAGACCAGGCACAAGGCGACTACCGGCGAATTTGGCTGTTAAACGGCCAGATCCAGGGCGCAGTGTTATGCGGCGATACCAGCAATATCCACCACTATCAGCAGTTACTGCAAGCCCCGATAACAGCAGAACGGACAGCAGACCAGACAGCCCCCTCCTATGATTGGCTCAACAGCTGGTTATTTCAGGTGGCTTAATCCTGTGTCATGCCCACTAGAGCACCGATCAGTTTAAGAAGTGAACAGCAGAGCGGCCTGAAACAAACTCAATCAAGGCGGCACAGCGAAGGAATAGTGGTGCTATTTCGAGCTGTGGCAACAATGAGTGAGCCTGTTTCAGGCGCTCTCGGACGGGCGAAACCAGAATTTTCGTCGGACGGAGCGCTATTGGAGGGCTGGTTACCAGCAAGCCTCTTTGCACCGGAAAGACGCTTTGTGCCAATTGCTGACTATGGCTCTAGTGGCTCTCGGACAGACGCTTTGCAATTAAAGCGGATATTGCAAAGTTAATAAGGTAATCAGGGACTGACCATTCCCTGGATTTAGGGAAATACATGATCTCGAAAGATTTGCGACAATGGCGCAGTCTGAAGGATGGTTTCTCCATTATTTACAAATACTTATTCGGAGGGGGTAAATTTTACGAGTTAGGCAAAAATCAGTTGCCTAAATATTTTTTATCAGGACTCATTTTGTTCAGAACGAACAATTTTTTGTTCAAGGACTGCTACGCGTAGTTCAAGGGCTGTAATTCTGTCGTTCAGCAGATCGTCACTACTGTAATCCGATGCAACAGCCAGATTCTCGAACTTTCTGCTTAATCGTTTAAAAAGCGTTTGAAGTCCCCTGATGGTGTTCATTTTGGTTCGAGCTGAATGGTCTGCGCTGTTATTTGTCATTGTCGGTAC
>CAMLNG010000533.1 GCA_946481195.1 uncultured Chromatiaceae bacterium | reverse complement strand
ATTTTCATGACCGTTATGAATGCAGACTGACTCTTTGGAAGTGAATTGTTTGGCGTAATTGCTGTTCCAGCACTTGCCTGAGATCAAAAAAACTGGTGACCGGCCAGCTGCGTCCGGTCAGACAATGCACACAAAAACGATGGCAATTATTGCTGATCAAATCATAAGCCTGATAGGTGAAAATCTGACTGACTGCACGCTCTGCCGCTGCGGTATTCGCGAACGCTTTACCACTACTGTCACAAGCTACTAATAACTCTTCGCCACTGCGGTTATGCATAAAACGACCGGTTGAGACACTGCGGATAAGTCCAGTGCCTTGCAGTTCAACAATCTGGCCATCACCGATATAAATCCCGGTATGCTCAAACAAGTGGAAAATTTCGCAAACCACCAGCGCACCCGGCGGAACTTCCGACAATTTAACCATCCAGACTCCCGAATGCTGGTTTTTTCTGGCAGTATGGAGGCGGATGCAGATCAACACTGTTACCAGGTGTAAGCAAACACTTCCACAGACATTATTAAGACTTATCACGCGGAGGCTGTAAAGTAAGGGTTATGAAACCAATTGAGCGATCGAAAAAGTTAGATGGAGTTTGTTATGACATTCGCGGCCCGGTGGCACGCGAAGCGAAACGGATGGAAGAAGAAGGCCATCGCATTTTAAAGCTCAATATCGGTAATCCCGCCCCTTTTGGTTTTGAGGCGCCGGATGAGATCCTCAAACACGTAATCCATAACCTGCCGACCGCGCAAGGTTACAGTGATTCTCAGGGCATTTATCCTGCCCGCGTTGCAGTTGCGCAATATTACCAGTCGCGTGGTATTCGTGGTGCCGACGCGGACGACGTTTATATTGGTAATGGCGTGTCCGAACTTATTTTGATGGCGCTGCAGGGCTTGCTTAATAACGGCGACGAAGTGCTGATCCCATCACCAGATTATCCTTTATGGACAGCAGCAGTGAACCTGGCTGGCGGCAAAGCGGTGCATTATCGCTGTGACGAATTGGCGGACTGGTATCCGGACACGGCCGATATCCGCGCCAAAATCACCTCCAATACCAAAGCCATCGTATTAATCAATCCGAATAACCCGACAGGCGCTGTATATAACGACGCCCTGCTGCTCGATATTCTCAGCATCGCACGCGAGCACAACCTGGTTGTGCTGAGCGACGAAATCTATGACAAGATTTTATATGACGGTGCCACTCATACCCCAACAGCATCCTTGGCCGATGATTTAGTCGTATTGACCTTTGGTGGTTTGTCGAAAAACTACCGCATCGCCGGTTTCCGCGTTGGCTGGTTGTTTATCTCCGGCGCCAAGCAACGGGCACGGCCTTATATTGAAGGCCTGAACATTCTGGCATCGATGCGGCTTTGTGCCAACGTGCCGGTACAACATGCAGTGCAAACCGCGCTGGGCGGCTATCAGAGTATCAATGAGCTGGTGGTCCCTGGCGGTCGCCTGTATGACCAGATGGATGTCGCGCACCGTCTGGTAAATGAGATTGAGGGCCTGAGCTGCGTCCGACCAAAAGGCGCGATGTATCTGTTCCCGAAAATTGATCGGAAAAAATTTCCGATTAAAGATGACGAACTGATGGTGCTGGATTTCCTGCGCCAGCATAAAGTACTGCTGGTGCATGGCCGCGCCTTTAACTGGCCGGAACCGGACCACTTCCGTATTGTGCTGTTGCCGCATAAGGAAGTGCTGGAACAGGCGATCGGTAAACTGGCGCAATTCCTGCCGGGTTATCAGCAGCTGTGAAACTGACCCGTTACCGGAGTGTGATATGACTGCGCATAGTCACTTTTTTGCCCATCTGTTCCGGATGAAGCTGATTAACCGCTGGCCGTTGATGCGAAATATCAACACCGAAAACGTGGCAGAACACAGCCATCAGGTCGCCCTGGTGGCGCATATGCTCGCGGTGATTGACCGGCAATATTTCGCAGGTCATTTGGATCCGGAACGGGTCGCAACACTGGCGTTGTTCCACGACGCCAGTGAGGTGCTGACCGGCGATTTACCGACGCCGGTCAAATACTTCAATCCGCAAATTGCCGATGAGTACAAAAAGATTGAAGCCATTGCTGAACAAAAGCTGCTGTCGATGTTGCCGCCTGAATTACAGGACGTATATCGCGAATATTTGCTTGGCGAATGTTACAGCGCAGAGGAAAAACTTCTGGTCAAAGCCGCGGACAATCTTTGTGCTTATTTAAAAACACTGGAAGAAATTACTGCCGGTAACCGGGAGTTCACTATAGCGAAACGCCGGCTGGAAAAAATGCTTGCGGCCGCGCAATCACCGGCCGTGCAGTATTTTCTTGATACCTTTGTGCCAAGCTTCGCCTTGTCACTCGATGAGATCAGTCTGGAGCAGGAAGGTCTGCTGTAAGCGGTATTAGATTGAAAAATTGCAGGGCACTTGGGTGCCCTGCTTTGTTTTGGCCTTAAACTGGCAGTGCGGTTAATGCCGGTGCGGATCCAGTGCACCCTGTTGCTGATTGCAACCTTGATGGAAGTGGTCGTGGTCGTGGTCGTGGTCGTGGTCGTGGTCGTGGTCGTGGTCGTGGTC
>CAMLNG010000532.1 GCA_946481195.1 uncultured Chromatiaceae bacterium | reverse complement strand
TCAAAGACCAGGTTCAGCCGCTGGTGAAAGCCTGAATCCAGAGCGGGGCGAGCCCATCGCCCCGGTTTCTTGCAACTGGATAGCCTCGAAGTACAGCTCTCACATAAACATCGTTTTAGCATCCTGATAGTTCTGCACTATCTGCGGGTCCTGCATAAAATTCACTTTTGGGATCAATCCCCGCGCTAAATAATGCTCCAGTAACTGAGCTTCATTACTGCGCAGTGGAAATTGTTGCCGCGCAATAGTCGCCAGCCGGACAAAATCGGTATAACAGACCGCATCACCTGTCTGCAGCCCAGCCCAATCCTGCGTCACTTTGATAAAAATATCAGCGAAACCCCAGCTGTGTAAAATCACCACACCAATATTGGCAGACAGATCGCGGATCGCATGGCGCAGATACGTCGGCTCAGCAAATACCGCCGGATACTTTTCGGCTTCGGTTAATATTGGCAAAGCGCCAATTTGATAGACCAGCGCTGCAAGGGTCAGTGTATCGAGGTTCAGCGGTTCGTGTTTGTGGCTCTGCTGGTAAAACTTCAGACAAGCCATCGCGGTGCAGGTCACTTCGATTGTCTCGCGCCACAATTCGCCCATTTGCTCGAGCACTTGCGGATGCTGGCTAACAAAAAGCTGTTCTAACGCCATGGCCGTCGCAATATTCTTCACCTGAAACAAACCAATCCGGGTCACCGCCTGATTTAAGGTATTGACCTTGATGCTGCGTCCCAAAAATGCACTGTTCGCGACTTTCAGCATTCTGGCAGACAATGCCGGATCGCGGGCAATCACTTCAGCCATCGCATGCAGATTGATATCCGGATCATCAGCAGCCTGACGGACACGGACGGCAATTTCGGGCAAAGTTGGCAGCACCAGTAAATTGTTGCGTAGTTTTTCCGTCAACAAGGTCAATAAAGCATTATCCGCCGACATAGCAACTCCTTTAAACCGGTGAACGTTCGGACCAGCGTTGCTGGATCTCAGCTAATTGTAACGTCGAATAAGCTTTAGCAGGATATTTCCCCCAGACAGGGGCAGGCCAGCTTGGATCATGGGAAAAACGGGCGATATGGTGCAGATGCAGTTGCGGCACCATATTCCCCAATGCAGCCAGATTCAATTTATCAGGTTGATAATCCTGACGCAGATAAAGACTGAGCGCCCGGCTCTCCGCCCACAACTGCTGCTGCTCGGCCTCGGTTAAATCAATCACATCCCTGGCGCCTTCGCACCTTGGCACCAAGATAAACCATGGATATTGCTGGTCATTAATCAACCGGAGTTGACATAAAGGCCAATCCGCCAAAAACACTGAATCAGCGGCTAACTGAGGATGTAATTCAAAATTATCTTGCATACATTAATTCTCAGACTAAGGTCTCTGGCTGGCCAGTTTGTTGCTGCATCCGCTGAATAATCAGCTGACAAGCCAGGGTGTCCATGGATTTTGCTGACAGCTCCAGCTCAGCTGCCAGCTGGGTAATTTCCGGAAAACCCATACTGCCGGCACAGCCTTTCAGGCTGTGTGCCTCATACTGCAAAGCGGCCAGGTTCTGGTCCTGCTGCAATTGGGCGAGCTGCTGCAACTGAGCTGGTAGTCGCTGGGCAAAATCCTGTTTCAACGCAATAATCGCCGGATCCTGCTCAAGTTTTAACGCCAACTCGTCCTCAAGCTGGCGATCTTTGCGGGTGTACTGGCGGATCATCGCATAAAAATCGTGTTGTACTATTGGTTTGCCGAGCAGAGCCTGACAGCCAGCTTCCAGATATCGCTGATGGTCCTCACGCATCACATTCGCCGTCAGCGCAATAATAGGTACATCAATACCCGCGTGGCGGATCAGCCGGGTCGCTTCTTCCCCACCCATTTCCGGCATCTGCATATCCATAAACACTAAATCGAAATCTTCCAGCAGCAACTTCTGCACGGCCTGGTGGCCATTGGCGACCATGGAAAATTCAGCATTAATTTTACGCAGTAACACGGCGACCAGTAGTTGGTTGTCGGTATTATCTTCGGCGACCAGAATACGCAATTGCGGCTGACAATCGGATTCCGGTTGGGCTTGCTCCGGATTAACAACAGGTTCAAAGTGGTCTACCAGACTGATTTGCTGAGTGTCACAATGCATCTGGATCTCAAAACAACTGCCAAGCCCTTTCACACTTTCAGCCCTGATATCCCCCTGCATTTGCTGCATCAGCTTTTTCGAAATAACCAAGCCCAGTCCGGTCCCGCCAAAATTGCGGGTAACTGTGGCATCAGCCTGCACAAAAGGCTGGAATAACTTCGTCAGCTCTTCTGCACTCATACCAATGCCAGTATCTTTAATCCGGATAATCAGCAATTCAGCGCCAGACTGATAACTAACCTGGATCACGATTTTCCCGCGTTGCGTAAACTTCAGCGCATTGCTGGTCAGATTTAACAACACCTGGCGAAACCGCAACTCGTCAGTACGCAGATACGCCGGCAACGGATAATTCAGTTCCAGCACACAATCCAAAGCCTTGGCTTGTGCCTGATTACGCGTTTGCTGATAAATATCGTCAATGACCAGAGCGCGTGTGGCGAGTTGGTGTTGTGCATCT
>CAMLNG010000531.1 GCA_946481195.1 uncultured Chromatiaceae bacterium | reverse complement strand
TTAAGCAGATTACTGGTGGCATCACGCGCCTGTTTGCGGGCACGAAACTCAAAAAATTTGCCGAGTTGCAGCAAAAATACAAACATACAGACCGACTCAAAATACACCTCGCCGGTATCAAATACAGTGGCGTACAAGGACGCAAGAAAGGTGTAATACAAGGCGAGGGTGATAGGCACGTCCATATTGAGCTGGCGCGATTTTAACGCGCGCCAGGCGCTGCTGCTAAACGGCAGAGCGGCGTAGCCCATCACAGGTAAAGTGAGCAGCAGGCTGACCCAGCGCAGATAGCCTTCGTACTGGGCTTCGATGCCGCTGAATTCACCAAAATACAACCCAAACGCCAGCATCATCACCTGCATGGTCATGATGCCGGAAACCGCCAGACGTTTCAGGTAAGCGTTCATTTCCTGGCGGAAGTTCTGTTCTTCTAAGTCGGCGACGAAGGGGCTCGCCTGATAACCCAGTTCAGTAATTTGACTTAATAACTGACTGAGCGGCGCAGCGCCGGCATCCCAGACCAGTTCACAGCGGGCGGTGCCGGAATTGACGCTGACTCTTTTGACTGCCGGATTTTGCTGGAGCTGACGTTCAATCAGCCAGGCACAGGCAGCGCAGCTCATGCCATTAACGGAGAGTTCGATACGCTGGGCATCGCCGACGGATTCAGTCAGGTCCTGCAGAACTTCAGCACTGTCATAACTATTTAACTGGGCTTTGAGTTCGGCCGGGACAGCATTGGCCTTATTGGCGGCTTTACTGCGGAATTTGTAATAGTCACTTAAACCCTGCGCGACAATGGTCTCGGCCACAGCCTGACAGCCGGCGCAGCAAAATACCTGGGGCTGATTCAGGACTTCACAGTGAAAGTCAGTACCAGATGGCACAGGTTCATGACAATGAAAACAACGCTGTTGCAACATGGGGCGGTCTGAGTGTCTAGTAGGTCAGTTTAATGGCTTCTGTGGCTGGTAAGCTCAACGCGGCGCGAAGCTTCCATTGGTTGGCGGGGTCGTGTACCACCAGGCTCCATTTACCGGTTGGGGTGACAGGTAATTCTGCGACATACATAGATTCACCGCTGCGTTCAGCTGTGACTTTAAAATCTTTACTGGCGATAGTGTTATGCACAAAATCCAGTGTCAGTTGTTTATCAAGCACATTATTGGTTTCAAAGGTCAACACGGCTTTATTACCGGCCAACAGCACTTTAGCGTGCAGATTGCGTGCAGCAGCTTCGCGGTACAGAGATAGGTTCTGGTTAATCGCTTTGCCTTCGGCGTAATAGTCGTCGACGACTAAATCCGGGCTTTGCTGGTTCATAATGTAAACGGTATGGACGGCTTTGAGGATTGAAAACACCGGCAGACTGATCAGGATCCAGGGCCAGACTTGTTTATACCAGGGTTTTGACATCACTACTTCCTTCCTCAACTTAATTCAGGCAGATAAAACGAAGCCCCGCGAGGGGGCTTCATTGCCGTACCGGTTTCAGCAATTATTTTGCTTCATCCGGACGTGACAGGCGATATACGTATGCCGCGATCACGTGGATTTTATCTTCACCCAGACGCTCACCAAAGGCCGGCATCTGACCATTACGGCCGTGCAGCAGCGTTTGCTCGATTGTGCCGGCTGAACCACCGTATAACCAGGTGCTGTCAGTCAGGTTTGGTGCACCAAACGGCAGGTTGTGGGCCAACGAGCCTTTACCATCCATACCGTGACAGGCGGCACACATACCGAACTTGGCTTTACCGGCTGCCGCGTCGTTGTCGTTGACCTTACGGCCAGACAGGCTCAGTACATATGCAGTCATCTCTTTCACACCTTGCTCGCCTAAGGCTTCGCCCCAGGCTGGCATCGCAGCCTTACGGCCATGACGCAGTGTTTCTACGATCTTGTCTGCGGTACCGCCATATAACCAGTCGTTATCTGTCAGGTTCGGGAAGCCACGTTGACCGCGGGCATCTGAACCGTGACACTGGGCACAGTTTTGCAGGAACAGACGCTGACCGACTTTTAGCGCGTCTTTGTCAAACGCCAGTTCCTCGATCGGACGGCTGGTGTATTTGGCAAACTCTTTGGCGAAAGTACCTTCAGCTTTGACGTATTCCGCATCTAACTGTGACGGAGTACCTGCTGCTTTGTTCGCTTCAACCGCAGCTTTAGACTCGGCCAGAGATTTGACGCCCTGATTGGAACTGGTCCAGCCAAACAGACCTTTCCAGTTGCCAAGACCAGGGTAGGCGGCAAAGTAATACACCGACCAGGCGAAGGTGGCGTAAAACATAATGGTCCACCACTTTGGCAGCGGGTTATTGATTTCAGAGATCCCGTCAAATTCATGACCGGTGGTTTCGTTTTCTGCAACGCCAACATGGTGGTCGATCCCGTCAACTGGTGCGTGATCGGCCGGCTCGGGCGCGAGAACCTGTGGCGGCTGACTTATGGCGAGGATGCCGAGCTCGACGAAGCGACGATCCTCGAGCGGCTGCCTGAACGCTTCGCGGCGATCCTGCCCGACCCGTCGGTGCCTTACCGGATCGACAACTTCTCGCCTTATCGCGTCCATCAGCGCTGCGCGCCGAGCTTTCGCG
>CAMLNG010000530.1 GCA_946481195.1 uncultured Chromatiaceae bacterium | reverse complement strand
GGCAGAAGGCGTTCTCGGAGCGCTTCGAGCTGGGCTGGTTGGGCTCGGCTGGGTGACGCTGCAGGAGCGACAGTACGCGATTGACTATCCGCTTGACCCGCAAGCAGATGCGACCCAGACGGCGTTAAGCCGGCGGCCTTTGCCGCAAAGTCACAATTTGTTTTATCAGAGTTTTCCGCTGAATCTGCTGCTGGCAGGCAATGAATACCGCGTCCAACAACAGGCACTGAGTGCAGTCGCGGCGAAAAGCCGGAATTTTCAGTTTGGCGCAGCGCAGCCGGAAGTGCTGGGTGAGCGGCAAATCTATGTACTGGTCATTGGCGAAACCTTGCGGCCCGACCGGTTGCAGCTCAATGGCTATGCCCGAGCCACCACGCCGGAACTGGCCAGTATTCCCGGTGTGATTAGCTTCAAAGATATGATTAGTCCCTGGGCCTGGACGCGGATGTCAGTGCCGGTGATCATTTCGCGTAAAACGGCGGCCAATCACAGTTATTTTTTTGACGAAAAATCCTTGGTTGCCGCCTTTGGCGAAGCGGGCTTTCGTACTTACTGGCTTTCCACCCAAAGCCCATTGGGGGTGCATGACTCTTCGGTCGCCTTGCATGCGAGCGAAGCAGACGAAGTGCAATACTTAAATCCGGTTGGCTATAAAAAAGAAGGCTTTTATGATGAAGTTTTGCTGGACGCCTTTCAGCGGGTGCTGGCAAAACAAGAGCAAAAACAACTGATTGTACTGCATACCCTGGGCAGTCATTTTAGTTATACCGACCGTTACCCACCAGCCTTCGACCGCTTTTTGCCTTCAGGCAAAGGCCAGAAGATTGGCATGCACGACAAAGCCAATCGTGAGCTGTTGAATAACGCTTACGACAATACTGTGCTTTATACCGATTTTATTATCGCCGGTCTTATCCGGCAGCTGCAGCAACAGCAGGCTATTGCCAGTCTGTTATTGGTGTCTGATCATGGCGAAAATATCTTTGATGGCGACTGCGATAAAAGCGGCCACGGCCACAATACCGAGTTTGATTATCGGGTTGGGGCTTTGTGGTGGGGTTCTGAACTGTTCAGCCAGCAGTTTCCGGAGAAAACCCGGCAGCTGAGTCTGGCTGCCCGGCAGCCATTGCTGACCAGCCAGACGTTTCATACCATGCTGCAACTGGCAGATATTCATTATCCGTCGCAGCAGAGCAAGCTAAGTTTTGCCAGTCCGGCTTTTGTGCCACAGCCGCGATTACTCTGGACCGGCGTCGATTTTGACCACGCGGCCAAGACCGGCCAGTGCCGCCAGCTGCCACAAGGACAAGCCGTGTTGGGTCAAAATTAATGACTGTCATAATGCTGTCATAAATACGACATAAAATAGCCATCCAACCGACATGACAACGCCATGAAACATACTGAAAAAATTCATGAAACTGTCATTGCGTCATAAAAATACCTGTTTTTACCTCTTCAATCCTTGCAATTGGCTGGCACTGTTTATACTGAAGCCACACTGTTGCAAAGAATGATGTTCTTCATAAAAAAGAAGGATTTAACCATGTTCGCAAAAAAAGCTGTGGTCGTTGCCATGTTGTTGGGTCTGGTGGGTGCTGTTCAGGCCGATCCATTGACGGTGTACGGTAAAATCAACGTATCGGCGCAAAGCTCGGATGATGGCGCCGGTCGTTTCTCTGAATTAAAAAGCAATGCCTCCCGGTTTGGCGTCAAAGGAGATTACAAACTGGAAGATGACCTGACACTGATTTATCAGCTGGAATGGGAAGTCGACCTGACCGATGAAGCCAACGAAAAAAATCTCAAAGGTCGTGACCAGTTTATCGGTCTGACTGGCAGCTGGGGTACTATTAAAGCCGGCCGCAACGATACGGCGCTGAAGTTGTCACAGGGCAAAATGGACCTGTTTAACGACTACGAAGCCGACATCAAAACCTTGTGGAAAGGTGAAAACCGGATGAATAACTCGCTGGTGTATATCACACCGAAGTTTGCCGGTTTCTCCTTGTTGGTCACCCATATCATGGAAGATTCCGAAAAAGGTCAGGACGGCCAGTCTGTGGCGCTGATGTACGGCGATGACAGCCTGAAAGATAGCCCGATATTTGCCTCTGTATCAATGGATAATGACGTCAATGGCTATGACAGCAGCCGGGTTTTTGTGCAGGGCAAAGTCGCTAAAATCAAATTAGGTGCGGGTTTACATCAACAGGAAGTGATGACTGGTGGCAAAAAAGAAGACGGCTATCTGGTCAACGCGGCTTATCCGCTGAATAAGTTTGAATTAAAAGCGCAGTATCAGACGCTGGAAGATCACGACGGTTACAGCCTGGGCGCCGATTACAAAATCGGTAAAGAAACCAAGTTGTTCGCCTGGTACAGCAGCTTTGATTTCTTCAACAAAGCTGACACCGATTATCTGGCAGTAGGCATCGAACATAAGTTTTAATGCGCTTGGATGACAGGTGACGCACCGTTTCATGGTGCGTTGCGCTTCGCTTAACGACACCCAACATGCCGATTTGACGTAGGGTGCGTTCCAAAACGCACCATTTCCGATTTTTGCCAACCCACACCGTTACAACCAACCCTTTCGT
>CAMLNG010000529.1 GCA_946481195.1 uncultured Chromatiaceae bacterium | reverse complement strand
AGGCACGACTGGTCGCCAAACGCCTGAAGAAACAACAGGGTATGGAAAATCTGGCTAAGCTCAGTTCCATGCTCAGGGTGTCACTGTTTGCCTATGCAATTGCCGGCGCGGCGGTGAGTCTCGCCTACTTCGATTTGTTATTTGCCATTTTTGCCATAACTCATGTGATGAACCGGATCAGTCTGGAACACCGTGCTAAAACGACTATTCACGTTCAACCGGTTGCAAGGAAAGCTGTACATGATCACCGCCACCATGCTTGAACTGTCGGTTCGTTGTCTGAACCTGTTTGGTTCGCGCCAGAGTTTTTCGGTGCTGAATTACCACCGGGTGATGCCCAATACCGACCTGTGTTCGGAGCAGGCCTTACCGCCGGCGTTATTTGCCGAGCAATTACGCCATCTGAAACAACATTTTCAGGTGTTATCGTTGCCAGAAGCATTTGCGTTATCCCAGCGCCAGCAGTTACCGAAAAACTCCGTAGTGATCACTATCGATGATGGCTTTGCCGACTGTTTCGATTATGTGTTTCCGCTGCTGCAACAACATGGCCTGACTGCGACCTTTTTTATCAGCACGGCAGGCCTCAACGAAGGTTATTTGTGGGAAAACCAGATCTCGCAGGCCATTCAACAGGCACCGGCACAGCTGCAAGCCATTGTAATGTTTGGGATCAACTACCCAACCGATAACAATGACAGCCGCCGCAGCACCATTGCCGCCCTGACCGAACAGATTAAGTATCAGCCGGTCGCCACGCGGCGTGCCAGCATAGCCCAGCTGCTGGAGCAGACAGGTCAACCAACCATGGTCCACCAGTTTGTGAACCATGACCAGCTGCGCCAAATGCATCAGGCCGGCATGACAATTGGCGCGCACACGGTCAATCATCCAATTCTGGCGCTGGAAAACCCGGCACAGGCACGGCTGGAGATCGCCCAAAGTAAAACCGAACTGGAACAGATCATCGGTGCGCCTATTGAGTTTTTTGCCTACCCTAACGGCAAATATCAAACCGATTTTACCGATGTCCATCTTGAGATGGTGCGGGAGCTTGGCTTCGTCGCAGCTTTCAGTACGGACTGGGGCGTCGCTGAAACAACACCGGACCAGCTGTTTCGCTTAAAACGCTTCACGCCCTGGGACCGGGATCCGGCGCGGTTTTGCCTGCGTCTGGCACTGAATAATCTGGCGGACCGTTCACATTTTAAAATTTTTCAAAGTCGGGTAAGACAACATGTCAGCTCATAATTCATCGCCGTCGCACGCGGATGCATCACAAGCCACAGCAAAAGCCGCCATATTAGTGCCGCAGGCTGACTCCATGGGCGCCATCGGCGTGATCCGATCTTTAGGCCAGTATGGTTATGCCGTGCATGCAGCTTCAAGCAAAGCCGGCGCTTTAGGTTGTCAGTCGGCCTTTGCCACAGCCAGCTATCAGTGCCCGCCTTATGATGACAGTAACTATTTGCCCTGGCTGCGCGACATCATCCGTACACAACAGATAGTTGCCATTATTCCAAGCGAAGGCTTTTTACTGGCGATCCGCCACTGTTTTGCCGAGTTCAGCCCGCTGATGGCCATTCCGGCTGACGCTGAGCTGGTTTATGGCTGTTTATCCAAAGTCTGGGTCTTTGACAAATTTCTGCAAAGTGATGATGACAGACTACGCCAGCATATCTCGCGCACTGCAGTGCTGAACAAGCCAGACGAACTGGATGCGGTTGATTTCAGCCAGTGGCGTTTACCGTTTTTTGTCAAAGGCGACGGTTTTTATGCCAAACAAGGCGACCAGGCGCTGGTGCGTAAAGTGCGCTCAGTGGCAGAGGCCCGTCAGGCCGTGCTGGAAGCTTTTGCTGATTTTGACAAAGTGCTGTTGCAGGACTGCAGCAGCGGTGTCAAAGCGACCGTCAACCTGCTGATGCAGGATGGCAAAATTCTGGCCGAATCGATGGCCGTCGCCAGTCACGAAAACCCACATAGCGGCGGTTTAACCTCGCTGCGCAGCAGCTGGTGGTATCAGCCAATGTATGAAGATGCGGTGCTGCGGATGCGTGCACTGAACTGGAATGGCCCGGCTATGGTTGAATACAAATGGGACGCCGCCAGCCAGACATTTGATTTTATCGAACTGAATTCACGCTACTGGGCAGCGCTGAATCTGGATATCCATGCCGGGCTGCATTTTCCGGTGATCCAGCTGCGCGCCTTTTTACAGGGGCAAACGGCGCCAACACCAGAGCGGCTGACAAAAATCATCACAGTGCGCCATGCCTTCCCGGCCGATTTTGGTTATTTGTTATCCAAGCTAAAAGACCCGCAGGTTTCGCCTGCAGCCAAATTTAAAAGTGCAGTCGGCTTTTTGCTGTACTTTATCCATCCGGGCATTAAATCAGACTTAAATTACCCGGGCGATCGGCGGCTGGCGTGGCTGAATACCAAAGCATTTTTGACAGAATTGGGACAAGCATGTCTAAAAAAATTAAGTTAACGCTGCTAAAACTGGCTGATCTTTGCGGCATCTTTGCGCTGTGTCGTTATTGGTATCGCTATCACCTGCGGGTACTGTGTTATCACGACTTTGCCTATGCCGACGAGCATCAGTTCCGGCCTAAGCTCTT
>CAMLNG010000528.1 GCA_946481195.1 uncultured Chromatiaceae bacterium | reverse complement strand
GACTTCCGTCAGCTTTGTCTGTCATTAGCCGGCCATAAAATTTGCTTAAAACCAGTAGAAGGTTTTGGCGGCGCCGGCTTTTCAGCTTTTAAAGTCTGCGCCAACGCAGAGGATGTCTGGTTTGAACATCCGTTCAGCAACGCTGTGACGCCATTACAGCAATGGTGGGACCAGGCGAAGCAAAATCCTGACGGTTACATCATTGAGCATTATCTGGAACAACATCCGGTGGTTGCCCAGTTTCATCCGCAGTCGGTCAATACACTGCGGATCTGGGTCTATCAACTGCCGGATCGTACAGAAGTTGCTTGTGCCTTTTTACGGGTCGGGCAAAAAGGCAGTCTGGTCGACAACACCACCAGCGGTGGTCTGTTTTGCCCGGTGGATATCTCGACGGGGCGTCTGCAGTTTGGCATCAACAAAGTTGAACCCTGGCGTTTACTGCAACAGCATCCGGATTCCGGCGCGCAAATTACCGATGTGCAGCTGCCTTATTGGCAGGAATGTATGCAACTGGCCGGTCAGGCGCTGCGCGCCTTTCCACATGTGCATGTTGCCGGTGTCGATGTCGCTATCGCAACCGATGGCCCGAAAATGATTGAGCTGAATGTGCGGCCGGATCAGATTGGTCCAACCCGGATGAACCTGCCGCTGAAACGACTGGACCGTAAATTGAGCGAGGCTTATGGCAGTAAAGCCTGATGCTGTGCCACTGCAGCAGTCTGAGCCAGCGACACTCATCAGCACCACAGCTGCATTGATGCCCTGGCAACGGCCTGGCCCTTGGTATCAGGCGCTGGCGCAGTTTGTTGGTCTGACCGCGCACGATTATTTTTATCTGCAAAGCGAGACGGATAACACGCCTCCCTGGCAACTGGCAATTTGTAAAGACAGCGCTGGTCAGTCGGCCAAAAGCCTTAGTAACTATTACAGTTGCGCCCTGGGGCCGACGCCACCACTAACAGCAGCCCAGTGGCAACAATGTTTTTTGCAGCTGCGTCAACAACTGCCCAAATGCCGGCAACTGCAACTGGAGCCGGTCAGCGCCAAAGAGCTTGCGCTGTTAGGCATCGCAAACATACCTGGCTGGGGCCTGATTGCACTCCCCATCAGCCAAAACTGGCAGGCTTCAACGGCAGATTATTGGAAAAACCGCAGTTCACAGCTGCGGCATACGATTGCCCGCAAAAAGAAGAAACTCGACCAACTCGGCGCCGAGATTAACATTACCAACCAAATCAATGCGCCTTTGCAGCAGGCTTATTGGCAAGTCTATCAACGCAGCTGGAAACCGGCCGAACCTAGGCCCGATTTTATTAACCAGTTGCTGCAACAAAGCTCGGACGAAGGCACGCTGCGTCTTGGTGTGTTATCTGTCGGGGAACAACCGGTCGCCGTACAGTGCTGGCTGGTAGCCGGCGGTGTGGCCGCCATTTATAAACTGGCACAGGACCAGCAATTTGACGCCCTGTCACCCGGCACTGTACTCACCGCAGCAATGGCGGATTATGTGATGGCTGAAGACCAGGTGCATACACTGGACTTCTTAACCGGTGATGATGCCTATAAAGCGCAATGGATGGATAGCTGCAGCCCGCTTTACCGGGTGACCGCTTTCAGACTGAACGCCCCCACAGCTTTGCTGCAGTTCACCCTGCTGCGCATCAAAACCCTGCTGCAACGGCTTCGGAGCATATTTTGAACCCGGCTCAGGGAGATGCATTGGCGCCGTTGACATTGGATGGCGAATATATCCAGGGCGAACAAGGCCTGTGGTTGCTGACGCGCTGGCGCGCCCTCAACAACAGCACTGCGCTATTGATATTGCCGCCATTTGCTGAGGAAATGAATTGCTGCCGTCGTGTGTTTGCCCAACTGGCGAATCAATTAACCAACGCCGGCATAGACTGCTTTTTACCGGATTTTTACGGCACCGGTGACAGCGATGGTGATTTCAGCGCTATCTCGTTGCAACATTGGCGCAAAGACATTCTGAGCTTTTTACCGCGACTGGCAGGTTATGCTCAGGTGCACTTGTTGGGCTGCCGTTTTGGCGCCGCGCTGTTACTTGACTGGCTGCCGGACATCAGGCAATTAATTCCTGCCGGCCAGGTACTGCTGTGGCAACCACAATTAGATGCCAAGCGTTTCTGGCAGCAATTACAACGCCTGCAGCAATTCGGTGAGCCGGGCGGGCAAGCAGCAGCTATAAACACGGCTGAAACACTCTATGTCGCTGGTTATGCAGTTCCGCGCCAGCTGCAGGCAGAAGCCGCAACACTGGATAGCGCGCTGCCAGCCGATATCCGCTCCGTGCACTGGTTTGAAACGACCCTGACCGGGCAACTCTCTGCGGCCAGCCTCAAACTGCAACACAATGAGCCGGATCTTCAGATGCATGCATTGAGTGGCCAGCCCTATTGGCTCAGTCAGGAGCCGGTTGACACAGCGGCTTTACTGGATGCAACTGTAGCTGTAGTTCGAGCCCCGCTGAGAACTTGCGACCCGGAATGCAAAGCCCCTGCTATCAAGGCTGCTCCAGCTGGTGGTATCACAACACTTAGCACAGCACGTAGCACAGCATGTAGCAGAACCCCACAACTCGTCCCGCTTAAGTTAAGTGGCAC
>CAMLNG010000527.1 GCA_946481195.1 uncultured Chromatiaceae bacterium | reverse complement strand
ATCTTTTTTGATAAAACCGGCACTTTAACCCAAGGACGTTTTAGCCTGATTGCAGTACAAAGCTTTAGCCCGCAGTACCAGCAAACAGAATTGCTGAATCTGATGGCCAACCTGGAGCAGCAGTCTGAACATCCGATAGCCCGTGCCTTCAACCCTTATTTACAGCAGGCAGTGTCTCTTGAGCAAGTCAATCTGACGGTTGGTGCCGGCTTGTCCGCCTGGTATCAGCAGCAACACCTGCGAATTGGCCGGCCGGATTTTTGTGGCATTGACTCAAAGGACCCGCGCGTGATCGGCGCCCAGGTTTGCTTTAGTATCGACGGCGAGTTGGCAGCATCTGTGCAGTTGGCCGACCAGCTGCGTCCAGAAGTGACAGAACTGGTCGCAGCATTACAACAACGTCAGCTGAAGCTGGCGATTTTAACCGGAGATGGCTCAGCCGCGGCGCCTGCTGTTGCAGAACAGCTTAGCATCAGCGAATTGTGGCAAGGCTGCAGTCCGGAGCAAAAAGTTGCAGCTATTCAACAGTCGGTGCAAGCCGGCGAAACTGTGCTGATGGTTGGTGATGGCATCAACGACAGCCCTTGCTTTCATGCGGCCCACGTATCGGTTGCGCTGGACAGCGGTACTGAACTGTCAAAAAATCAGGCTGACGTGGTGCTGCTGCATAACGATCTACAACAACTGCAAACACTGATTGATGGTGCGCGTCGCGCCCGCACAGTAGTGAAACAAAATCTGTGGTGGGCAGCGCTCTACAATCTGGTTATTATTCCGCTGGCAGTATGCGGCTTTGTGTCGCCTTATGTTGCAGTGATCGGCATGTCCTGCAGTTCATTGCTGGTGGTGTCTAATTCATTACGGTTGCTCAAAGCATGAGTATTATCTATGTGCTGATCCCCATTGCCGTCATCTTTGTGATGATTGGCATCGCAGTGTTTTTCTGGGCTGTGCGCTCAAAACAGTTTGATGACCTCGATAAAGAAGGCTTCAGTATTCTGTTTAATGAAAAACCAGCTGCTGACACTAAGACAAACGACCAAGCCACTCCACAATCCCGTGAACCCTGATCTTCTCGCAGCATTTTTTGTCGGTTTATTCGGCAGTGCGCATTGCCTGTTGATGTGTGGCGGCATGGCCGGCGCCCTGCAGATGCTGATGCCAGCGTCGCGCACCACGCGCGCCCTGCTCCAGCTGATGCTGGGGTTTGGCCGGATCAGCAGCTATGCACTCACCGGTGCTTTGTTTGGTGGTATCGGCGCAACTTTGGTTGGCAGTACTGGCCTGCTACCGCAATTTTTACAGCTATTTGCCGGCCTGATGTTATTGGCAATGGCACTTTATATCAGTCGCTTGTGGTTTGGTCTGCTCAGACTGGAAAAAGCCGGACAGAAGCTCTGGGGACTGGTGCAGCCGCTCACACAGAGACTGATGCCGCTCAACTCCGCAGCAAAAGCCTATGCCTATGGTCTGTGCTGGGGTTATCTGCCCTGCGGCTTAGTTTATTCTGCACTCAGTTGGAGCCTTGGCAGTGGCAGTGCGATGCAAGGCGCTGTGTGGATGTTGATGTTTGGCCTTGGCACCCTACCTGCGGTACTGCTGGCGGGCCAAACTGCTGATGCACTGCGACAACTGCAGCAACAGCGCTGGGTGCGCTACGCACTGGCCGCTGTTTTAGCTGCCTACGCGTTACAGACAATTTACCTTGCACTTCGGGCTCTGGTTTTTTAAGCTGAGCATACTTTGGATGGAGTTTGGAAACCTGCGATGAGTTCACCTTCAAGCATTAACTGTCAGCACTGCGGCTTCAGTCAGCTGTGTCTGCCCTTCACGCTCAACGACTCCGAATTGGATAAGCTGGACCAAATCATCCAGCGTAAACGCCCGTCCCACAAAGGTGACCATTTATTTGAAGCCGGTAAACCTTTGCAGGCATTGTACGCCGTGCGTACCGGTTCTTTTAAAACTTACACCCTGACCGAACAGGGCGAAGAGCAAATCACCGGTTTCCATTTACCTGGTGACATAATTGGCTTCGACGCCATCGGCGACCAACAGCATCCAAGCTATGCACAGGCTTTAGAAACGGCCATGGTTTGTGAGATCCCATTTAATAACCTCGACCATCTGTTAGATCAGGTGCCTAAACTGCGTCAGCAGTTGATGCGTCTGATGAGTCAGGATATTCACGGCGACCAGCAGATGATGCTGTTACTGAACCGCAAAACTGCCGAGGAAAAACTGGCTGCGTTTATCACCAACCTGGCGCAGCGTTTTGGCAGCCGCGGTTTTTCCCGCAAAGAATTCCGCCTGACCATGACCCGTGGCGAGATTGGCAATTATCTGGGGCTAACGGTCGAGACCATCAGCCGCCTGCTTGGCCGGTTCCACAAAGATGAACTGATCCATGTCGACGGCAAACTCATCACAATCACCAATTTCGAAGAACTCAGCCGCGTCGCTGGTATGGCTCAGATTGGCCGCTAGAGTCAGTTCTGCTTTGTAAAAAACCGCCGCCAGGCGGTTTTTTATTTTGAACCGCAGTGCGAGGCTGGATGATCCTAGGGGCTGTTGATGTTTGGTGGTTAAATTTTGTTCGTTTCGGCCACCGCGTGGTGGTGGCGTTTTGG
>CAMLNG010000526.1 GCA_946481195.1 uncultured Chromatiaceae bacterium | reverse complement strand
GCTGCAGCTCCTGCGGCGGCTCACCATCACGGCTCGCCAACACCTGATAGCGACCGACCGGTAAAGCGCGCAGCACATATTCGCCTTTACTGTTGGTTTGGGCGGAACGGGTAAAGCCCTGCTCCAGGTGCTTCACTGTGATAGTGACACCAGAGAGTTGCTGGCCAGCCGCACTGCTGACCACACCTTTTAACAGACCGGACGTATTGTCCTGCGCCAGCAATGGGCTGGTCTGCAGCGCCAGAGCCAGTGCGCTGGCCAGCACAGAATAACGCAGTCGTTGGGCGGAAAAAGTGACTTGTTGATTTGCAAAAGAACTGTCTTGTTCACGGGGTTTCACAGGTGCATCCTTCTTATTTTAGTATATTGAATATTGTATACCATTTCTGGCGGAAGCTATCCTAGATGAAAATTTCGCCGGCTGTAAAGCTCTGTTCGCAGAGTTTTTCTGTAACAAAAAGCCCAAACCGGTAGCAACACTGACTAAAGCAATGCTCACAGCGTGACCAGCCAGCGCTGAAAATCCGCATCAAGACTACTGCCCCAACCCTTCACTAAAGCCTGATAACGCGGATAATCGCCCCGGCGCAACAACTGCAGCAGTTGGCTGACTTTGTCCGGATGTTGCTCCAGCAGATAACGTGTGGCGAGGTAACCCCAGCGATAGACCCGCTCAGTGCCGCCCTGGCTGATATACCCGGTGTTAAACAATTCGCTGAGCCGGTATGCCTGTTGCTTACCAGCCGTCTGACGGGCCAGTTCCAGCGCGGCCGGATTGTCGGCGCCGAAAGCGATGTATTCGGCCAGTCCCTCGGTCCACCACACCAGATAAGGCGTCAGTGGCGCAGGCTTCGGGCAGTTTTCCGGTTCGGCGTGTGAGTCGTGCAGATTGGCGCAAAAATCGCCATAGAGGTTAAAACGGCCATCGAGGTAATGCACATATTCGTGGCGCAGATTCCACACTTCACCGCTCCCCCGCTGATAGGCGACAAACTCAGCCTGATTACCGGGTTTATCCGGTAGTCCTTCCAGATACATGCCGCCATTGTCGGTTGGCATCTGAAAATGCGCGCCGGCATAATGTTCAAAATCAGCGCGGGACGCATAGATATTGGCACGCAGCGCAGAATTGCCGTCGCCGCTCACCGGTGTCCGTCCGGTATTCAGCAACTGGTGAAAGCGTTGCTCCACGGCTGAGAGTTCACTACAAATCTGCTTAGTTTGCGCCTCGGTTAACCGGGCATGGCGCAACAACAAAGTGTCACTGCAGCGATATTGCTGCATCAACACCGACTCCACAGAAGCAGGCGCTGATTTTTGCGCCGCATCACCTGGCGCGGCGTGCAGCACTGGGGCGAAAAACACCGCCAGTAACGGTAGTTTCAACTGGTACTTCAAACGACATTCAAACATCTGGGTCTCCCTGGTTTTTAAATAAATTGCGATGTGGTGTTACACAATGCTGTTTACAGCAGCACTAGATATATTGTATACAATATTCACATCTTGAATTGCAACTGACCTACTGAGACCTTTGCCCTATGCCTGAGCCCTTTTTACCGGAACCGGTTTTAGCCACATCGCCATGGCCTGTCACGCCTCAGCCCGAACACTCGTCTGGTGACGGCCTGGGATCTCACGCAGCTGCGGCTTTCCGCCGCTGGCAGGCTGCTGCGGACCTCCGGATGATTGAGACGCTGGATTGCCATACCGGCGGTGAACCCTTGCGTATCATCACTGGCGGCTTTGCGGCGCTAGAAGGCAGCACCGTGTTGGCCCGGCGTGCCGACTGTGCGCGCCGCTTTGACGCGCTGCGCCAGTTATTGATGTTTGAACCGCGCGGCCATGCTGACATGTACGGCTGTGTGCTAACCCCTGCCGAGCGGCCCGACAGCGCCTTTGGCGTGATTTTTCTGCATAACGAGGGCTACAGCACTATGTGTGGCCACGCCATGATTGCGCTGGCTAAAGTGGCAGTGGAAAGCGGCGCAGTTGCTGTGACGCTGCCAGTCAGCCAGTTTCAGGTCGATGCACCTTGTGGCCCTGTGCAGTTGTATGCGCAGGTTCGGCAAACCGACGCCGGTTATCGGGTGGACGACAGTTGGTTTGATAATGTGCCGTCTTTTGCTGACGGCCCGCCGCGGCAGGTTGACGTTGAAGGACTTGGCACTGTGACTTATAAGCTGGCCTACGGCGGGGCCTATTATGCCTATGTAGATGCCAACAGCGTCGGGCTGTCACTGGCCGCGGAGAATCATCAGGCCATCATTGCTCTTGGCCGGCGCATCAAACAGCAGGTTGCCGCACAACACCCGATTAAACACCCGACTGATGCTGAGCTTAGCTTCTTATACGGCGTGATTTTTACCGGCCCGTCACACAGCCCCAATGCAGATCTGCGTAATGTTTGTGTTTTCGCCGACGGCGAGCTGGACCGCAGCCCCACCGGCAGTGGTGTCAGTGGCCTCGCCGCCATCCTGCACCTGGACGGTCACTGGCCGGATTGCAATAGCCTGCGGGTTGAAAGTATCACCGGCGCCGTGTTCACCATCAGTATTCAACGACAACTGCAACTCGGCACCTTTGACGCTGTGATCCCGCAAGTGCGCGGTCAGGCCTTTGTCAGCGGGCGTCATCAGTTTTTCTTAGACCC
>CAMLNG010000525.1 GCA_946481195.1 uncultured Chromatiaceae bacterium | reverse complement strand
TACGAGATCTGGAGTAGTGACTGGAGTTCAGACGTGTGCTCTTCCGATCTCACCCACAATAAATGCTGGTGTCAAACGGGTATTCGCGACAAAAAGCCGCAACTGCGCATAAATCTGCTGCGCCAGTTCCCGGGTCGGGGCCAGAATGACCGCGCGTGGGTCTTGAGCCGACAGCGGTTTGCTGCGAAGCAATCGCTGCATCATTGGCAGCAGATATGCCAGTGTCTTACCGGAGCCGGTTTTTGAGGAAACGATTAAATCCTTGCCCTGCATCACAGCAGGAATAGCTTCTTGCTGAATTTCTGTTGGTTGGGTAAAACCCAAATGTTGAATTGAACGCAGCAGACGTGGATCTAACGCGAGTTCCTGAAAAGCGGCCATAAGTACTCTGTAGCTGAAAATAATCGCTTAGCATACCGTAAATCCGCGCACTCGTCAGCCACAGTGCTTGGCAAGACGCGGCATCACATGGAACAATAGTCATTATTTATCGTAAGTGCTGGATTAAAATATGAGTAAATCACTGGCAGAACAGTTATTAAAAGCTGGTCTTGGCGATGCCAAAAAACTAAAGAACATCAAAAAAGAACAGCATAAAGAGCGGGTACAAGCTGGTAAAAATGGTCAGGTAGTCAATCAGGCTTCTGTACTGGCTGAGCAGGCACGACAGGCGCAAATTGCCAAAGACCGGGAATTGAATCAGCAGAAAAAAGCTGAAGCTGACCGCAAGGCACTGATTGCACAAGTGAAACAGCTTATTGAAATGAACATCATCACTGATAAAGGTGAACTGGGTTTTAATTTTACTGACGGTAATAAAATTAAGAAAATTTATGTCAGTGAAAAAGTTCACCAGCAATTAGTCAAAGGTCTGATTGCAATTGCCAGATTGGGTGAGCAATATCATTTGGTACCAATTCAAATCGCAGAGAAGATCCAGCTGCGTCAACCTGAAGCAATTGTGCTGTTGAATCAACAGGATGCACAGGCACCGGAAGACGACCCTTATGCAGATTTTAAGATCCCTGACGATTTGATGTGGTAAGCCTTTTATATTGCCGGAGCTCAGATGTCAGTCAATCAAAGTAAAACCATGGTGATTAGCTGGTTGTTATTATCAGTGACCGGAGTAGTCGCCTGTTGGGCCAGCCTGTTTAATGGCCAATTTGAAACTATTTATGGCTTGCCGAGTGTGGTCGGCGCCGCCATGTTGATGTGGATCCGCCAGCAAGCGGATTTTTATGCTCAGCCTTTTTACCGGCTAAGCTGGCAAATCAGCATGATTTTATTGTGGCTGCTGTTAGTCCCTGGCTGTTATTTTTTGGCCAGCCAATTTTGACGCAATCGTCCCTTTTATTCCGGCCTGCTGACACTGAGCAGTTGTGCCATTTGCAAAGCCTGTTCCGTTCAGCCGCAGAGCTGCGCCAATGGGGCGGCGAAGGCTTTTCTTATCCGCTTCAACGCCGGCAATTTTTGCAGCAGCTACAACTACCTGATACGGAAGCTTTTGTTCTGATGCAGGCTGGCGAACTCGTCGCCTTCGGTCAGATATGCGACAGATTCAACAAAATTCATTTGGCGCGGTTGTTGGTGTTGCCGTCATTTCGGCACCAGGGCCTGGCCCGGCCTTTGGTGCAAGGCTTGCTGGTTCAGGGGTTAAAACGGTGGCCGGATCGCTCAGCGTCTCTTTATGTATATAAGACGAATAAAGTCGCGATCCAAAGCTATCAGCGCTTCGGCTTTCAGGTAGGGCCACAACCAGCAGCACACCGAGATGATTTACATTTTATGACGCTACCAAATCTGGCCTGTCATCACTTTGCACTGAATGCCCCGGTTTTTATCAGTCACGGAGAACAATAATGCCAATTTGGATTGATGCAGATGCCTGTCCAAAAGTCTGTCGTGACATGTTATTACGCGCCGGCGAACGGTTGAAGATTGAGCTGAACTTTGTTGCTAATCATGCACTACCGCTACCACGCGCCCCCTGGTGCCGGCAATTTCGGGTCGAAGCCGGATTTGACGTCGCGGATAACCTGATTGCAAAGTCTGTTCGTCCCGGCGATTTAGTCATGACGCAGGACATTCCGTTAGCAGCGATTTGTGTAGCGCAAGGTGCCACAGTGCTGACACCGCGGGGTGACAAACTCGATAAAGACAATGTACAGGTTCGCCTTGCCGTGCGTAATTTACAAGAAGAGTTGCGCAGTGCCGGTATGGTCAGTGGTGGCCCGCCGGCTATTGATCAGCGCGATCGGCAGAAATTTGGCAACGCATTGGACCAGTATCTGCAACAATGGCAACGAAGCCAGCCCAGCGCCTGATTCAGACTTTACCCTGCTGACGCACACTAACCCCTTTCACTGCTGGTTTAAAACTATTGGTCAGTTGCCATTTCGGTTTTATCGGCGTTAAAGGTAAAGTGCGTTTGCGCGCGACCAGCACATAAGCCGCGCCAAAATAATTCAGATGCTGCTCTGCCCAGAGTCGGAACGCTGAATCGGCTTTGGATTGTGTCAGCATGCTGGTACAAAACAGCCGCTGTTCATACAGCACTTCAAAGCCGAGTAATTGCAACCAGTCTTTCACCCGGGACTGCGAAAAAAACCGGCCAGACCAGGGAAACCTTTGATGCAGGCCCGGCCATAACTTCAG
>CAMLNG010000524.1 GCA_946481195.1 uncultured Chromatiaceae bacterium | reverse complement strand
AGCCCGGCCATTTCCAGCGGCGGCCGGTTGGCGTCCTGCAGTGTGCCGTCAGGCGTCAGAATGCCAACAAAGGCAAACATGTTATCCAGCACACGGCGCAGTTTGTCCAAATCCTGTTGCCGGCGTTGCTGCACACCCCATTCCATGGTCTGGTTCAGCGCTATCACCAGCACGGCCTGTACCTGCTGATCGGCATCTAATAACGGCAGGTAAGAGCCAAACCAATGTTCGGTGTTGTTTTGGGTAGGGTTGTTGCTGATCTCAAAATTCAGCAGTGGCTGGCAGGTTTCCAGCACCTGGTTCAGTAGTGGCGCAATGGCCGGATATAACTCAGGCAGCATCCGGGCCACGGTTTGGCCCAGATGTGCAGCGGCGGGTATGCCATGAAACTGCGCCAGACGCTCGTTAATCGACAGATAACGTTGCTTCCGGTCCAGCAGCGCCAGCCCAACCGGCAGCTGCGCCATGATTAAATCAAAGGCCTGCGCCTTTAGCAGGACGTCCTGTTCCATCTAACCTTTCCGTTTAACAGGGTCGGATTTAAAGGTTAGTTCTCTGTCCCTGTTTCAGCAAGTTCCGGCCTTTGGCTGCAGCTTATTGTAATCTGCCGCGAAACGACGGCCGGCCCTGCAGGAAATTAAACAGTGGCGTTGCCATCATAGTCGTGACAATCGTCATCAACACCAGCACCGAAAACAAGTCGGCTTTAATCACGCCATTTTGCAGCGCGATATTGAGTAAAATAAGCTCCATCATGCCGCGTGCGTTCATCAAAATGCCAACGGACAACGCCATCGGATGATTTTCACCACAAAGCCGGGCCGCCAGATAACAGGCCACCGCTTTGGCAAAAATCGACGCGGCAATCACCGCCAGCGCCACTTGCCACAAAGTGCCCTGCGCCAGCAACGACAAGTCCGTTTTCAGGCCCGACACTGTGAAAAACAATGGCACCAGCGCCACCAGCACCACCGGTTGCAGGCGTTTCACCAGGTGTTCCGCCAGCAAACCCCGTGGCATCACCACGCCTAACACAAAACCACCAAACACGGCATGCAGACCAATCCATTCGGTGGTGGTCACCGCAAAGACCCATAGCAGCAGGATCACCAGCAACAAGCGCGGTGTCAGCCGGGTTTCACGTTGATACCAGCTTTCCAGCTTTGTGGCGTGTTTACGTACCAGCGTCAGCATCAGGCCGGCGAAAATCACCGCCCCCAGTACAGCGCGGATAAACAGGCTGTCGTCGCCGCTGAAACTGGCCAGTAATAACGCCATCAGACACCAGGCGGCCACATCGTCAATAGCGCCGGCTGCCAGTACCAGCGTGCCGAGTTTGCTGTTGGCCAGCCCTTGTTCCTGAATCACCCGCGCCAGCATCGGAAATGCCGTGATACCAATCGAAGCGCCGAGGAACAACATGGCCTGGCTCCAGCTGATATTGTCGGCGAATAATCCACCCTGACCGACCAGCCAGGTCGCGAGCAGACAAGCCATGACAAAAGGCATCAGGATGCCGGAGATTGATATTGCCACGGCGCTGCGCGCTTTGGCTTTAAACATCGAGGTATCAAACTCCAGCCCGACCAGAAACATATACAGGCCAATGCCGATTTGGGCGCCGAGGTTCAGCACAGGCCGGTAATCGGCGGCAAAGAGTTGCGCCTGCAGCTGCGGCGCTAAAGCACCAAACAAGGTCGGCCCCAACACAATACCGGCGATCATCTCACCCACCACCCGTGGCTGACCCAATTTTAACGCCAGCGCGCCAACCAACCGGGCTACCGCCAGGATCACCAGTAATTGAATGAAAAAAAGACTGACACCTGCAGGTAATTGTTCCACTACACACTCCGGCTTGAAAAAGACGCGGCATTGTAGCGATGCCTGTGTGACAGGCCAAAGAAAAACATCAAACGCAGAGTGCAATATGCCTGCGCATTGCACCACAACGCCAGCTTTGGCACGCGATAACAGGTGGGTTTCGCTGTGCTCAACCCACCCTACCATTCGGTTGTCAAACGCCGGACATCAAACGTAGGGTGCAATAAGCTTGCGCATTGCACCACAACGCCAGTCAACAACATCGCCAGTCAACAACATCGCGCTGTTAAAAGCTGGCGCGCACCCCGACCGTGAAACGCCGGCCATAAGTGGCGGCATATTGAATATGCTCCGCCGAACCTAAATAACGCGTATCGATTTTATCCTGCAGGTTGGCGACATCGGCCCGCAGGGTCAGTTGCTCGGTCAAATCATAACTGACACTGACATCCATCCAGCTGGTGCTGTTGTTCATCAGCGGCTCGGCCACTGACTTGCCGCCAATCGTCGACCAGTTATCCCAGGCATAAAAACCGGAGCGCTGGTTATAGGCAATGCGAGCTTCAAACTTGTTGTGTTCGTAAAAACCGACCAGATTCAGCTGACTTTTTGACAGACCACGAAACGGTTTGGCATTACCGGCATCGTCGGTTTCACCGGACACGCTGTCATTCCAGGTGTAGTTGGCCTGCAGGCCAAACCCGGCTAAATAAGCCGGCAGCAGCTCATCAAACGTTTGCAGCCAGGCTAATTCGTAACCACGAATGCGCGCGGCTTTGCTGGCGTCGTTATAAGGTTTCCACACTTCAAACGGCTGACCGTCGATGGTTTCGGTGCTCTTA
>CAMLNG010000523.1 GCA_946481195.1 uncultured Chromatiaceae bacterium | reverse complement strand
GACAAAGCAGTTCAGCATGCCCGCTTTATTACACCGGTGCCGGGCGGCGTTGGCCCTATGACTGTCGCCTGTCTGATTGAAAACACACTGGAAGCCTGCGAGCAGTTCCACGATATGTAAGCTAAGGGTGCAAAATCGCCACAAACCGCTTCTGCGATTGTGGCATAGTGACCAACTCTGGTTATAAAAAAACGCGGCTGATGCCGCGTTTTTTATTCCACTGGAGCGGAATTAACCACGTCGCCAGCTGGTCACGCCATTTTTATCTTCAACAATAATGCCTTTGGCAGTTAACGCCGCCCGCGCAGCATCGGCAGCCGCCCAGTCTTTTGCTGCACGCGCTGCATTGCGGCTGGCGATCAGCGCTTCAATTTCGGCGACATCGTCATCCGACCCACCGGCTTTGAGGAACTCTTCGGCATCGCCCTGCAGAATACCCAGTATCTCACCTAACTTGACTAACAAGGCCGCTAACTGCGCCGCTTTTGCGCTGTCTTCGTCTTTGGCTTTATTGATTTCCCTCGCCAGTTCAAACAGCACCGGCAAGGCCAGTGCGGTATTAAAATCGTCATCCATTGCCACGTTAAACTGGCGCACATAGTCATTATCCAGCTCCACGCTTGCAGCTGGTGTCACACCACGCAGTGCCGTATAAAGACGACCTAACGCCGCATGCGCCTGCAACAGGTTTTCCGCTGAATAATTCAGCTGGCTACGATAATGGCTGGAGATCAGGAAATAACGCACTGACTCGCGGTTGTACTCGGCCAGCACGTCTTTGACGGTAAAGAAGTTGCCCAATGACTTGGACATTTTTTCTTTATCGACCTGCACCATACCGGTATGGATCCAGGTATTGACGTATTTGGTACCATGCGCGCAGCAGCTTTGGGCGATTTCGTTTTCATGATGCGGGAACTGCAAGTCGGAACCGCCGCCGTGAATATCAAAATGTGCGCCTAAATGCTTGGCACTCATCGCCGAACATTCGATATGCCAGCCCGGGCGACCTGCCCCCCATGGCGACTGCCAGCTTGGTTCGCCTGGCTTTGCCATCTTCCACAGCACAAAATCCAGTGGATCGTCTTTAGCCTGGTCGATTTCAACACGGGCGCCGGCTTGCAGCATCTCCAGATTTTGCTGGCTGAGCTGGCCATATTCGGCAAAAGTACTGACATCAAATAACACGTCGCCATCAGCGGCAATATAAGCGTGCTTTTTATCCAGCAGCGTCTGAATTAATTCAACGATTTCATGCATATGCGTCGTAACCCGCGGCTCGATATCCGCCGGCAGCAGGTTTAGGGCATTGAAGTCTGCATGCATAGCTTCGGTGTAACGTGCGGTCAGTGCGTCACAGCTTTCGCCATTTTCATTGGCGCGGCGAATAATTTTATCGTCAACATCCGTGATATTGCGGACATAAGTCACGTCATAACCAGAGAAACGTAAATACCGGTTCATCACATCAAAAGCGACATAAGTACGGGCGTGACCGACGTGACAGAAATCATAAATAGTGATGCCACAGACATACATACCGACTTTACCGGGGACCAAAGGTTTAAAGGTTTCTTTCTGGCGGGTCAGTGTATTGTAAATCTGTAACATAACATCCTCTGAGCTGTGAAAAACCGAAGCTTCTGTGCGGTTGTTCAGTTAACCGGTGCGGCTTCTAATAAAAGTGACAGTGTAACATCAGCCTTGATGCCGGGCTATCCTTGCTTTGTGTTCGCCGGGGCTTCAGGTAAACTATGCGTACATTTTTTCCGGAGTATTGAATATGGTAACTTTCCACACCAATTTTGGCGTGATCAAGCTGCAGCTGTTTGCTGATAAAGCGCCTAAAACCGTTGAGAACTTTAAGTCTTATGTCGCCGAAGGCTTCTATGACGGCACCATCTTCCACCGTGTGATTGACGGTTTTATGATCCAGGGTGGCGGTTTCACCCAAGACATGGAACAAAAAGAAACTAAAAGCCCAATTCAAAACGAAGCGGATAACGGCGTTGCCAACAAAAAAGGCACTATTGCCATGGCTCGCACCAATGACCCGCATTCAGCAACCTGCCAATTTTTCATCAATGTCGCTGATAACAGCTTCCTGAACTTCACAAGCAAAAACGCCAGCGGCTGGGGCTACTGTGTATTTGGTGAAGTCGTTGAAGGCTTGGACGTGATTGAAAAAATCAAAGGCGTCTCAACAGGCCGTAAATTCGGTCATGCCGATGTGCCGGTCGAAAATGTAGTTCTTGAAAAAGCCGAATTACATGGCTGAACGCTCGACCCTGCTGATCGCTGATCTGCATTTAAGTCCGGACAGGCCTGATATCACTCAGGCCTTTCTGCATTTTTTGGCAGGACCGGCGCGTAATTGCGATGCACTGTATATTCTCGGCGATTTATTTGAAGTCTGGATTGGTGATGACAATCCGGAGCCGTTACTGCAGCAGGTCGCCGTGGCTATCCGCCAACTGACTGATTTCGGCGTACCGGTCTATTTCTGCCATGGCAACCGGGATTTCCTGCTGAAACAAGGTTATGCCCGCCGGGCAGGCATGCAGTTGTTAGCACCGCTAACGGTAGTCGACTTTTACGGCACGCCGACCTTGCTGATGCACGGCGACAGCCTCTGCACTTTAGACCTTGGTTATCAGAAATTTCGTC
>CAMLNG010000522.1 GCA_946481195.1 uncultured Chromatiaceae bacterium | reverse complement strand
AATTCGATCAGTTCTGGCCGGGTGCCACCTGCCCGGAAAAAGCTGCGACAGCCAAAGTACAAAATCTGGTCTGGCGTTTACAGACAGTGTCACAAATCAGTGTGCCGCAGAAATTAAATATCCGGGTGATGTTTGACGATAACAACCGCGTCTATGGGTTTTCTGGTTGCAATAACTTTAATGCCGGTTATTCGCAAAAAGACAATCAGCTCAAGGTGATGCCAATTGTCAGTACCCGCAAGTTCTGTAACGATGCAAATTTCTATGAACAGCAATTCACCAAACAACTGCAAACGGCAGATCGGATTGAAGTGAATCAGCAAAAGCTGCAATTGTTTAAAGACAACAAAGTGATTATGGAATTTCAGCCAGCGGTAAACTAATCGGGGTGCTTTACTCTGTCTAATCAAGATTAAAAAAGACGCTGCGGCATCTTTTTTATTACCCCGCGTCTGCGCTTTGGCAATTCAACCGGGAAAAACCGCGGCACAATATTGCGGCAACAAAAAAGGCAGCCGGAGCTGCCTTTTCAACTACTTAATCAAGATTAAGCAGACAGTGCTTGTTTCGCTTTAGCAACTAAGGCAGCAAATGCGCCTTTGTCGAATACTGCGATATCAGCCAGGATTTTACGGTCGATTTCAACAGACGCTCTTTTCAGACCATCGATGAAACGGCTGTAAGATAAACCGTTTTGACGTGAAGCAGCGTTGATACGCGCGATCCACAGTTGACGGAATTGACGTTTACGTTGACGACGGTCACGGTAAGCGTATTGGCCGGCTTTGATAACTGCTTGGAAAGCTACACGATAAACACGGCTACGGGCACCGTAGTAACCTTTAGCCTGGTTTAATACCTTCTTATGACGCGCACGTGCGGTCACACCACGTTTTACTCTTGGCATGTCAGTCTCCTAAAATTATGCGTATGGCAGGCAACGAACTACTGAAGCGACGTCAACTTTAGCAACTAAAGTTTTCGGGCCCAGATGGCGCTTACGCTTAGAAGACTTCTTCGTCAGGATGTGGCGAAGATGTGATTGCTTACGTTTAAAACCACCAGAAGCGGTTTTCTTAAAGCGCTTTGCAGCGCCTTTGTTGTTTTTCATCTTTGGCATAGTGAACTCACTCGCAATTGTGTAGTTACAACGAATAATAAGGCGGAAAACCGCACCGCCACTGCGTTACCGCAGCGGAGCACGGATTCACTTGATTGCACTTATTACTTCTTATTTGGGGCCAGCATCATGATCATCTGACGACCTTCAACACGACTTGGGAATGACTCACAGATAGCGATATCTGCCATGTCATTTTTAATCCGGTTGAGGACTTCAATACCGATGTCCAAATGCGCCATTTCACGACCGCGATAGCGAAGCGTTACTTTAGCTTTGTCACCCTCTTCAATGAAGCGACGCAGGTTGCGTAGTTTTACCTGGTAATCGCCTTCATCAGTTCCAGGCCGGAATTTGATTTCCTTGATCTGGATCTGTTTTTGCTTTTTCTTCTGTTCTTTAAGGTCTTTGCCTTTTTCAAACAGGAACTTACCGTAGTCCATTAACTTACAAACAGGCGGTTCAGCTGTTGGACTGATTTCTACCAGATCACAACCACCTTCATCAGCCAAACGCAGGGCTTCAGCGGTACTGACAATACCTAATTGTTCACCTTCCAGACCAATCAGTCGTACTTCACGTACGTTGATTTCTTCGTTAATACGATTCGGTCTGTTCGTTGCTAAAGGTTTCTTTCCTACTTTAATGGTACGTTCCTCCAGAGATTGAAATCGGTCAGACCCGGCTGTTTATTTCTGTCGTTAATTTGTCAACAAATGCTGCGACAGTCATTTTGCCAAGGTCTTCGCCTTTGCGCGTCCGCAGTGCCAGATCGCCGGATTCGACTTCTTTGTCACCGACTACAACCAGGTACGGAACGCGGGCAAGCGTATGCTCGCGGATTTTAAAGCCGATCTTCTCATTTCTCAAGTCAGAAGTTGCTCTAATACCGTGAGATTTGAAAGTTTTTACCAATTCTTTAGCATAATCCGCCTGATTGTCAGTGATATTCATCACCACAACCTGAGTAGGCGCTAACCAGGCCGGGAAGAAACCGGCATATTCTTCAATCAGAATACCGATAAAACGTTCCAGCGAACCCAGCACTGCGCGGTGGATCATCACAGGCACCTGCCGGTCGTTGCCTTCTGCAACGTAGCTCGCGCCCAAACGACCCGGTAAGGCAAAATCGAGCTGCACTGTGCCACACTGCCAGGCGCGGCCTAAGCAGTCATGCAAGGTGAATTCGATTTTCGGACCGTAGAACGCGCCTTCGCCTGGCTGCAGGTCAAAAGCAATGCCATTGGCTTCCAACGCTTCGGCCAGTGCCTGTTCGGCTTTGTGCCACATTTCATCTGAACCGATGCGTTTTTCTGGCCGGGTTGACAGTTTGACTGCAACTTCTTTAAAACCAAAAGTGCTGTACACATCAAAAATCATTTTGATACAGCTCGACACTTCCGCCTGAATTTGCTCTTCAGTACAGAAAATGTGCGCGTCGTCCTGGGTAAAACCACGTACGCGCATCAGACCATGCAGACCACCTGATGGCTCGTTGCGGTGACAGCAACCAAATTCTGCCATCCGCAGCGGTAAGTCACGGTAAGACTTC
>CAMLNG010000521.1 GCA_946481195.1 uncultured Chromatiaceae bacterium | reverse complement strand
GGCGCTAAAGTCAGTTCGCCGTAAGTACCGAGATTATAGTGATCAGCCACCACCAGTTGTTGCGGGAAGGTCACCTGCATACTCTCCAGGTTTTCCCACACGTTCAGATTGCTGACCGGCAGCGTCACGCTGACTGCCTGTGGTACTGTAGCTGTGCCGCATGCCAGCAAGCCAGTGCGGCGGATTTGCGTTTTGGTAAAGTATTCTTCAACTTTACCCAGTACCCGCACTTTGTCGCCGACGGCCGGATAGTCAGTCGCGGTATCGTTGTAAACAAAAATACCTTCTGAAGTCGCCGGGTTGTTATCAGAGTCGCTGGCTTCTTCCTGAATATAAAAACCGGTGGCAAATGCTGTGACACGAGTCACCACGGCTTCGACTACCACAGTTTTACCCGCTTCCGGTGAAGCGGCACCGCTACCTTGAACGGCGCTGATGAATGTCGCGCTGTCGCCACAGTTGCCGATGACCGGACCCACTGGTGGGATCACGACACCGCCGCCGCCATCACCGCTGCCAGAACCGGTATGCGAACCCAGGTTGGAGAAATCGTCTTTGGCGTAAAAATCCCATTCCAGACTGGGGTCAAAGGCATCGCTGCCGTTGGCATCACCCTGAGTCACACTGGCTTTGCGGACTAAAGTGCGGTCGTGAGTAAAATTGTTGTTGCTGCCCCAGGAAGTGCCTGGGTCAAAGCCGATTTGACCGAATACGTCAATCAGATCAGCGCCTTTATATAAGGCGATAGCGTCGTCACCATTGAAGTTGCTGGTACCAAAAGTCATGTTACTTTTTGCAGCTAAGGCGGCAACAGAAGCGGTATCTGTTAACACTAAGGTACCTTTGGCGGCTAAAGTGCCACTCAGTGGCACCGTTTTCCCGGCTGTGGTTGCACCGTTGGAAAACACTTTGATGGAATAACCGCTCAGGTCCAGCGCTACATCGGCCGGGTTGTAAATTTCCAGCGCTTTATTGTTTGATGAGCCTTCCACGTATTCAGAGATAAAAGGTTCTGCATGTACTGCCGGGGCCAGCAGCATCGCCAGCAACAACATATTTAGTTTCATGGTGACGTCCATTTGTAAGAACTTGGTTTTAGTTGTCAGATTCGGTGGGCCCAGACGGTTATTGTTTTCAGTGTGCTCCGACCAGGGCCTTGTACGTTAAATGACCTTTGTGACAATTTCAATAAACTCTTATTAAGATTTTCAGAAAACATTACAGTGTGTGTAAAATAAATTGACACTTATTTCAGCTAAGCTATTGATCTGAGAACAGGAATCCAGCCGCAATTTTATTTACACTGAAACATTATTTTTTAACCGATGCAGCAAAACTGATTTGTTGCGTAGCAGAGGGAACAGCATGCAGGTAAAACCATGGCGCTGGCTTTGGCTCAGTTGTTGTGTCGCCGCGTTGGTGTGGACTGAATCGGTTTTGGCTGAGCAGAAACGGGCAGGCAGTGGCCCCTGCAGCCTGGTGCAGGACAGGCCTTGTGTCGCGCTGGTGCTGGGTGGTGGCGGCGCCCGCGGCGGCGCGCATGTTGCCGTATTGCGGCAGTTAGAAGCCCAACAAATTCCGGTTGACCTGATTGTCGGCACCAGTATCGGTGCATTTGTCGGTGGGCTTTATGCGCAGGGCAAAACGCCGGCTGAAATCGAGCAGCTGTTACTGCAATTGCCATGGAGTGATGGTTTTCGCGACCGGGTGGATCGTGATGAAGTGCCGGTGCGGCGCAAAGAGCAGCGTGACCAGTTTCCGATCAACCTGGATTTAGGCGTTGGACCAGAAGGTTTACGCGTACCCAAGGGCATTTTGCACGGTCAGGCGATGGCGGCTTTGTTGCAGCAGGCTTATGGTCTGGTGCCGGAGCTTGGCAGTTTTGATGAGCTGGCCGTGCCGTTTCGTGCTGTGGCCACTGATTTGACCAACCGTGAAGCTGTGGTGTTAAGCCGGGGTAATTTAGTACATGCAGTACAAGCTTCGATGTCCATACCCGGCGTGGTGCGGCCGATGCAGCTACAGGATCATTTGCTGGTCGATGGCGGGGTTGCTAACAATCTGCCGGTCAGTATCGCCAAAGCGCTTGGCGCAGATCGTATTATTGCTGTGTCTATTGATGCGCCGCTGTTATCCGGCAAGGAGCTGAACAGTGCGATGGCCGTCACAGAACAACTGACCAATTTTCTGGTGGCCGAAGCCGTGAGCCGGCAACTGGCCTTGCTGGGACCGGACGATGTGTTAATCCGGCCTGAGCTGAAAAACGTCGGCACGCTGGATTTTGACAAAATGCCGCAGGCGATAGCGGCTGGGCAAACAGCTGTCATCGCCGTGCGTAACCAGCTTGGCCGTCTGAGTCAGCCGGCCCGGCATGCCGCGTGGCAGCAGCAACGCCGGCAAACACCGGCCACGATAGAACTGGCCGCGGTGGCTTTGGAAAACCGAACCAATCTTGCTGACAGCTTGTTGTTACAACGTCTTGATGTGCCGCTACAACAGCCGGTTTCTTTGCAGGCCTTGCAACAGGGCGTGCGGCGCATTTATGGTCTGGATACGCTGGAGCGGGTCAGCAGTACTTTGCAGCTTGACGTCAGTGGCCAGCAGCGGTTGTTGCTGCGTGCTGAACCCAAAAGCTGGGGCCCGGCTTATCTGGATTTTCGGTTCCAGCTGGA
>CAMLNG010000520.1 GCA_946481195.1 uncultured Chromatiaceae bacterium | reverse complement strand
GCCTCTGTCAGTGAGAGGCCATCACCAAGCTGTGCTGCAAGCTGTCGGGGCTGAACCTCAATCAAGGCCTGCAACTCGACTGTCATATCCTGATGCGGTGCCAGCAAATGCAGTAACTGACGCTGATTACCGAATAAATCCAGATGGGAATAGCTTGCGCAAGGCGTTGGCATCACCAGCAACTTGGTTTCCAGCACTTGTTGCCAGGACAATTGCCTCGGCTGCAGGCAGGTCAGGTTATAGCTGTTTGCGATAGGCCTTTGATACTGATAATGGGTCAGATGATTTAATTGATACCGCACCGGACCTCCGCAATCGCAAACGCCATGTCCATCCTCAATAACTCTGCCAGCTGCTGCTGGGCGACGCGTGGTTAAAATATGACAGCGTGATGCTATCCGACAATAATTTTATCCGGTGCTGGATTTGACTGAGCAGCAAGCCAAGCGCCGGTGTGGCAGCCTGTTCTGCATCAAACAAAGATTGCGGTTCAGTCAGTTGCAATAAAGTCACCAGCTCCAGCGCCAGACGTTGTTCCGCCGTCAAGCCGGGCTGTGCGGCAAGTTTGGGTAAATCGGCACATTGGCGCTGAATACGCAGGCACTGGTATCCAACCGAGCGTGGCGTGCTGTCGTCAAACACCAGTAAATCAATGACCGCCAGCGGATGCAACTGACTGCGATAGCGTCGCCGATAAGTGTTCACCGTATCCGCCAGTCGTAACACCGCTTCCATCAGCACTGCAGAAGGCCTTGGTGCCCCCTGCGCCGGCACAAACACCGACTGCAACAACGCAGCGGTTTGCAGGCCGCGTTCAATATGTTGACCTAAATCCATCAGTCTCAGCGCCTGAGTCCGGCTCATGGTTTCATTGTTCAGGCCATATAGGGCTGTCTGCAACAAGATGATGTCATCCAGCTGACGCAGGCTGGGGCCGGATAACCACAACCCCGATTGCTGCCGCTGCAGCTTTGGCAGCCCACGCAGCGCTTGCTGTAATTTATCCAGCACCAGCCAGGTATCCGCGGCAAAATACTCCCGGGCAGACTGGGCGTTAAATAACAACGCCTGCAATATGGCAAACAGACTGCCCGGCTGCGCCGGATCAAATAACTGCTGCAGCTGCTCGTCCAAATCACCGGCTCCGGTCGGCGATCCGTTAGCCTGTCGGCAAAATTGCAACAGAGGGGCGACATCCTGTAGCTCTGTCACACCTGTACTGGCACTGACCATCGATAAAGCAGTGCGTAACGCACGGCAAATCTGATTGAGCCGCTCGTTGTAACGCCCCAGCCAAAACAGATGATCTGCCACCCGGCTGGTTACCAGACCACTGTGCCGTGACAGGTCCAGAGCACCACTGCTGCTTTGCAGCAGACTGGCTGTCTGGCCCCGATCTGCCAGCACCCAGACGTCTTTCACCAGCAACGGCGCCGAAGACTCAGCTGTCTGCAGGTGCAGTGGATCTGCACACAGCTGAGCATAACCGCCGGGCAATACCAGCGGATTTTGCCGGCCATCCTGCAGGCTAAACAGCCGGAGTGTGGCAGAGGCATCAAAGGCGCCGGTTTCGGGCTGCCAGCAGGGTTCCCGCTGCAATGTCAAAAATTCAACCGCAATATAGTCCATACAGTCCTGCTGCACTTGATGAAGCAAGGTGTACAGTACCGTGGTGTCCAGCAAAGCGGGCACGAACTGCTGCTGGTCGCTGATGCGGCGCAGGCGATAGCCGGTTGGTGCAGCGATGAACTGCTGCAATTGTTCATGATGGCCAAGCCACAGCGCTTGAGGCTGCGCCAACAACAACGGCTCCCCCAGCAGCGCCTGGCACAATGCGGGCAGGAATGGTTGTAACACACCACTATCAAGCACACTGCTGCCGGGCGGGTTCAGACAACTAAGCTGTTGCTGCCGGATACTTTGCAAAAATCCGGCACAGCCGCCCGGCGCGCTCTCCAGCTCCAGCGGATCTGTCTGTGCATCCGGCAGATAACGCAGTAGTGCCGCTATCGGTTTGAGCCCTGTCAGGGTTTTCAACCACAACGATCCATCACGGAAGGTTAAGTCAGCACCATGTACCACAGCCACATCCAGATAATTGGCAAGATATGCCTGCTCAAAATAATGGCTGCTATGCACAGATGTGATCCAAAGCCCCGATAACGCCGGCTTTGTCGCAGACAAAGCCCGGGGGCCTTGCAGACTTTGCTGTAAACGCCGGTAAAAACCGGCAATTTGCGCTTTGGGCATATCAAGCGCCTGCACCGGCGCCAGCTGATTAAAGGCCAGCCGGTGTTCGACCAGATAACCAAGACCCGCTGGCAATAACGCATGGTCATGCAACACCTGCCACTGCCCTGTAGCGGACTGCACTAAATCCAGACTCAATAAGGGTAACCAGTCCGCCGGCGCAGTTACTAAACCTACTGTGCTCATTAAAAATGCCGGCGAGCGAAATACCGCTTCAGCCGGCAACAAATCGGGCCGGAGATATTGTTGTGGTCCATACAAATCAGCCAGTACTAACTGCAGCAACTTGTGCCGTTGCAACATACCGACTTCCAACTGACGCCAGTCTTGCTCACTCACCAGGAGCGGCAGAGGGTCCAGCTGACGCTGCGGTGCCGATACGGTACCGAATCCGGCAGCATTTTCGCGTAACTGTTGTTGTAATTCGCGATACA
>CAMLNG010000519.1 GCA_946481195.1 uncultured Chromatiaceae bacterium | reverse complement strand
GCCAGCGATAATAATCGCGCCCTGATTAATCCGGTTGAGCGCCATTGATTCTTCAACATCTTTGGTCAGATGCAAAATTGGCAAAAAGGATTTCAGGTCTTTGGCCCCATAACGGGCGAAAATCTGTGTGTCTTTTTGGTCAAACTCTTTGATCAGCTTGTCGTAAATCTGCGTGATCTCAATCGCCATCGGGCTGTCCAGCACCACCATGCGCTGCTTCAGCCGGCCCTGGTGATATAACAAACCTAAGTAGTAGAGAATTTCCTGCGAACGGCCCAGCGCAAAGGCCGGAATAAACACATTGCCACCGGCTTTGTGCGCTGCATCTAATGCGGCGGCGAATTCTTCCAGCGTATTATCCAGACACTGATGATCACGGTCACCGTAAGTACTTTCCATCAGCACCACATCAGCGCTGTCTATCAGCGCCGGGTCGTGCATCAGCACTGTCGCCGGATTACCCAAATCGCCGGAAAATACCAGATGGCGCATCGCCTTATGGCCTTTGACCCAGAGTTCAACAAGAGCCGACCCCAGAATATGGCCTGCATCGTGGAGGCGCAGCGTCAGGCCTTCCAGCACATCGGTATCCTGCTGATAAGGCGAAGGTTCCAGACTGTCGGTAACCGCCATGACATCTTTTAGACTCATGATCGGGTCTTGCTCCGGCTTACCGAGCCGAGCCCGTTGCCGGTTCTGCCACTCCAGATCTTTGATATACAAAGAAAAGGCATCTTTTAACAAAACAGGTAACAAGCTTGCAGTGCCTTCACTACAGAAAATTTTGCCACGGAAACCACGGGCAACTAACAAAGTGAGTAAACCACTGTGATCGATATGGGCATGCGACAAAATCACCGCGTCAATATCTTTGGGCCTGAACTGAAAACGAAACTTATGCAGATCTGTGACTTGGTCGCCGCCCTGTTGCATACCGCAATCAAGCAGCACATTGTGGCCGTTCCACTGCAACAAATAACAGGATCCGGTCACCTGACGGGCCGCGCCCAAAAAAGTCAAACGAGCATCTAATGGCATGACAGCTTCCTTTTGAGTTAACGCTGTTAACATACACCAAAATCAGACACGACATGATAGGCTAGATCAAACAGATTGACGATGACGCCGCAGAAGCCGCGACGCCAACACAGATGCAGGCAACTGACATGACAGCAAAAAACCCATTGGAAGCCCGTCACTTAAGCTCAGCACGTGAAGCCTTAGCACAGGCTTTGGAGCTGCAGGACCACCCGTCGTACCGGCTTGCTTTTGCCGACACTGAATTTCTGATGCAAGACGAATTACGTTCAGCCCGCTTGCAGCTGGAGTACCTGAAACCACAATTAATTCTGGAACAACATCAGGTTAAAGCGACTGTCGTGGTGTTTGGCAGTGCGCGTTTTCTGTCGCCGGAGCAAGCGTCGCTGCAGTTGGCGCAAGCCCAGCAACAACTGGCGTTGGCGCCGGATGAGCCGCAGCATCAGCAACTGTTACAACAAGCCAAGCGCCAGGTGCGTAACAGTCGTTATTATAAGGAAGCACAGCGTTTTGCCGAGCTGGTAACCCTACACAGTCAGCAATGTCCGAAATCAGCGCTGATGATTATCAGCGGCGGTGGCCCTGGTGTAATGGAAGCGGCAAATCGGGGCGCATATCAGGTCGGTGGCAAAAGCATAGGCCTCAATATCGTGCTGCCGCACGAACAAAGACCGAACCCTTATATCACGCCGGAATTTTGTTTTCAGTTCCACTATTTCGCCATCCGCAAAATGCATTTCCTGCAACGCGCCCGCGCATTAGTGGCTTTTCCCGGTGGCTTTGGCACGCTGGATGAACTGTTTGAAACGTTGACGCTGCTGCAAACCGGAAAAGCCAGTAAAGTACCTGTGGTGCTGTTTGACGAACAATTCTGGCGTAAGTTAATCAACTTTGATTTGCTGGTCGAAGAAGGATTAATCAGCCCACAGGATGTGGAACTAATCCGCTTTGTCGACAGCGCCGAGGCCGCCTGGCAGGTAATTTGCGACAGCTATCAGCTTCCAGCAGAATAGGCTGATCTCAAGTGATTATTTTTTCATCAATCAACCAGCTCTGATTCAATTTTTTGTCATCTGTGGCCGATAGACTGCCCGGCGTCAGGATATCCCCTGACGTTGCTCGCAGTTTGGCGGAGATATACAGATGTACGATAAACGGATGTTAAAGCTGTTGTTGTGTGAACGCCTGGCCTTAGCGCAGGTGCCTTTCAGCCGGCATGGCAATCAAATCCGCACGGCGCGGGCAGCAGTAGAATTTCAGGAGCACTCACTGGTGCTGCTCAAAACCGGCAAGGCCGAACGCCATCTGCCGTATCACAAAGTGCGCCTGAGCCAGTTATTGCTGAATCTGCAGCCGCAGGGCGAGTTTAGTGCTTGAGCCATCCCTGGACATCGCCGAAAAGCTCTGGGTACTGGGTACCACTTACTGGGTGCTTGCATTTTTGTCGGCCATTCGCAGAGCTCATGGCGTTCATCAGGCGTAACGCCAAACTGTTGGCGTTACGAAAGCCCTGATTCACTGTACCGTCCTTCCCTGGACATAATAAAAATTGCCTGGAGCAATTTTTAACAATGCAAAGCATTGGCCTGAAAGGTGAGCGCCATGGATGGCGCGAATCGCCAAAAATTGCTCCTGCATTTTCGGCGTACCGTACGTCCTGTACAT
>CAMLNG010000518.1 GCA_946481195.1 uncultured Chromatiaceae bacterium | reverse complement strand
TAACATCGGCTTGAGGATGTTTTCCGAGAACGACACCGAAGGCGCCAGCAAAGTCGCCGAAGCACAGCCTTTAATCGCCGATAACAGCGCACCAAAGAACAGCACCTGGGCAATAAATGGCATATGCGTCATGACAAATTGCGGCAGGATCAGCTGACTGTCATTTTCCATCAGTTTGCTGACCATGTCCGGCGCCAGCATCGTCGCGGCATAACCGATAAAGAGCGGAATAAAAGCAAAGACCAGGTACAAAGAGCCACCGAGGATCGAGCCCCACACTGCGATGCGTTCTGACTTGGCCGACTGCACGCGCTGGAATACGTCCTGCTGCGGCATAGAACCGAGCATCATGGTACAGGCCGCAGCGATAAAGGCGATAAGCTCTTTAGCGTCGGTTTCCGGCCAGAATTCAAATTTACCGGCGGCAGCCGCGTGGTTGACGACAGTCGATACACCGCCGGCCATTTCTGCCACTTCGCCGCTGATAAACAGCAAACCGGCGACAATGACAATCATCTGCACCAGATCGGTGATGGCCACGGCCCACATACCACCAAAAAAGGTGTAGATGAGGATAGTGACTGCGCCAATCCACATGCCCATTTCCTGGCTGATTAAATCGCCCGATACCACGTTAAACACCAGACCCAGCGCAACGATTTGCGCGCCGACCCAGCCGAGGTAAGACACGACGATGGCAAGCGACGTCAGCACTTCGGCGACGCGGCCATAACGGCGTTTGTAGAAATCACCGATGGTGAGTAATTTCATCCGATACAAAGGTGCGGCAAAGAAAATACCGACCAAAATCAGACACAAAGAAGCACCGAACGGATCTGCGACTATGTCGCGTAAATTACCGTCGATAAAAGTGGCCGGAATGCCCAGCACGGCTTCAGAGCCGAACCAGGTGGCGAATACAGTTGCCGTCACCATATAAAATGGCAAATGGCGGCCAGCTACAGCGAAGTCAGCCGCGCTTTTCACGCGCATGGCTGCCCATAAACCGATAGCAACTGAGATGACCCAATAGGCGATAACAAACCAAAGTAACATAATGGCTCAAGGTCCTGTGTTAGGTTGAATTGAAAACGTCTTTCCGGAAGACGCCCGAACGGGCAGGCTTCAGGGTCAACCAAAGAGCGCTGCAGGAAGCAGCAGCCCTTGTCACCCGGCCGCATCAGAGGGATGCGATTGGTTAGGGATAAAACTATTGTAAAGTCCAGTTTGGCTCAGGGCAAAACAAAATCGGCAAATTTGGGCAAAAAGATGACAATCCGCCGCGAATGTGCAGCTGTTATCAATGATTAGTGCAGAATGAAATTTATTAATCTATTGAATAAAAACAGTATTTAATCTTTAAGTGTCGTTTATGCCATGCCAGAGGTAAAAGCACTAACCACAATGGTTTAAAAGCTGTTATCTCTGGATAAAACCCCGGTTTTTTGCATGGTTATTTACACAGGTGCTGCAGAAATGCACAGCGCGGAATTGGACTCAACCTACCGGCACTGTTGGTGCCAGGCGCTGATATCGGCGGCTGTCAGTTGCTGCTGCGCGCTGTTGAGCTGGTCGTGCATGATGCTGCCGGGTTCGCTTAAGTGCCCGATGCCCAGCGCGTGGCCAAATTCGTGCAGCAGCGTCAAAGTCAGATGATGGGCATCTTTGTAGGCAAAAATGGTCATGGTGCGGTTTTGGCCACGCTGTTCCAGTAAACCAACTTCGGCGAGGCCTGTGGCTTGCTGCGCCGGGATCAGCGCATTACGGTCAGCAATGGTATTGTTGAGCTGTTTTTGCCGGTCCTGCAGTTTTTCTGACAGGGCATCGAGCTGTTCGGCTTCCAGCGCATGTTCTTTTTGCCGGCTCAGTAGTTCAGCCTGTTCGCGGCCTAATAGTGCCGCAGCGCCCGGGTCAGCCTGCTGGGCTTTTTCATTAAACAGTTTGATGTCGGCAGCCAATTGACGGTCTTTTTGTTCAAAAGCCTGTTTATTCTGCTGGAAATCGGCCAGCTGACGTTCGAAATCCTGTTGCTGATCACTGATGCGTTCGTCATAACGCTGCAGATTGCGCTCTAGCAGTAACTGCTCAAGCTGCTGTTGCTGGCGGGCGTCAAAGACAAAACGGATGGGGAAACCATGTTGCGGGTCATAGCGCAGCACTTCTTTGCCAAGTGCCTGATTCCACTGGGTAGCGGCGTCGCTGATCAGCGGCAGCGCCTCGGCCGCGCTAAGGCCAAACGCCGGGTCTATCGAATCCAGCCGCCAGCTAATCAGCTGATCACAGCGTACCGACTGGCTGGCAACCGGTGCTTTGACCGGCATCGCGCCGGGCCAAAACCACCACAGCAGCACAGCGGCCAATAACAAAAGTAGACGCAGGATCAAATTCAACAGGCTCCACAGGCGGCTTTACAGGGACTGAAACACCCTATGTGTTTCAGCGCTCAGCGACTTGGTCGGTGAAAAAACCGCCATAGTTTACCTCAGAGTGTGGCAGCGGTAAAAAATTCATCGTGGTGGATCGTGGTAGGCGGTGATGCCGGAGGAAAAGACAGGTCCGCGCGAGTGCGGCAGACCTGTCATGTGCATTGGGGGTTTGTGTACTTAACTTAACCGGTAGTCGCCACCGGCCTTGTGGGTGTAGCAGGAACCGCTGCGGCATTGTTTCTGCGTGGTGACTACAGTGCCGCGAACTAAGGAAAACCATT
>CAMLNG010000517.1 GCA_946481195.1 uncultured Chromatiaceae bacterium | reverse complement strand
ACGCCCCGACCCACACCCTCCGGACTGCAGCCGCACACTGCCCCATGAATCAGGTGCTGGCGGTGAACGACCTGCCACTGGTCTCTGTCGATTTTAACCACAATCCGATGTCGTCGATTTTTGATGCGACTGAAACGCGCGTGAATGGTCGTCTGGTCAAAGTCATGGCTTGGTACGACAACGAATGGGGTTTCTCTAACCGCATGCTCGACAACACTGTGGAACTGATGAAGTCTTAAGCAAACTTCAGCAGACACAAGGCGACTTCGGTCGCCTTTGTTATTTTGACGACCTGGTCCGTTATCCCTGCAACGCCGACCAGTCAAGATCTGACTTGCTTAACCTGAGAGCACAGCCCACAATCAAGCGGCATTTCACTTCTAAGAGCTTCAATTTATGGCCAATTTTATCCATCTGGACGGTTACGCCCATCTCAGTGCTCTACCCTGTATTCGTTTTAGTTTTGCCAATTACAGCGCGGTCGTCTCGCTGTACGGTGGTCAGGTATTGTCGCTGACCTGTGACGGATCAGAGTTACTCTGGTTATCGCCCACGACTGAATGGCTGAATCAGCAACCCATTCGGGGCGGCGTGCCGATTTGCTGGCCCTGGTTTGGTCCGGCGAGTCCTGCATTAACGACAAAGACAGTGCCTAATCATGGTCTGGCCCGTACAACCATGTGGCAGCAGGTGGCCGATGAGAGCTGCAGCGACCACGCCCTGCTGATTTTGCAGGCCGAATTTGACCAGGTGCCATGGCACAGTGGCAAAGTACGGCTGCAATGTCAGTATCTGCTCAGCCACAAAGGCCTGCATCTGCACCTGCATTGCGCTGACTTAACCACGCAGCAGGCAGCACTGCATACTTACTTCGCCTGCGACGATGTAAGAAATGCTACGGTGGCGCCATTACCGGCGACTTTTATCAATAAAGTGCTGCCGGATGACAACAGCTCAGCCTTGCAATTTGGCTTAGAAATGGATCGTATTTATCAACACACCGCGGCCTTAATAACAGTGCAGACGCCGGCAACTATAGCGTTACAGCAGGCTGGCCATGATGCTTCGGTGATTTGGAATCCGGGACAGACCAAAGGCAGTGCCGCGAAAGAAGTAGGGCCGGAGCAATGGTCGAAGTTTATTTGTGCCGAGACCGCGCGGTTGTCTCTGAGCGACCAAAGTGCGCTGAATCTGCAGATGACGATCGCCAGGAGTTGATGGCACATCCGGCTTAGCGCCGGTGCACCTGAAATTCATCAGACAGGCGCTGTAAACTGCCTGTCTGATCTTTAAATTGTAACTCGAGTCGCCAGGTCATCTGCTCATCAGCGCAGGCCCCCAGCAAAAACTGTGTTTGCCAACGGGCAAGGCTCGCAACCGTCGTTTTTGTTTTAGTAAAAAACAGCGGTAACACGGGCATCTCCATACTGATGCCAACCAGTCGCGCAGACTGTAACTGCCAGTCTGCGGGCGTCTGAATATCCAGCGCCAGAGGCGCTTCTGTCAGCATCCGGGCCGGCTGATAGATTAATTCAATCTTTTCAGGGCTCTGGCTTTGTTTACTGCTCACTTGCTTAGTCACCGTGCGTTGACCTTCTTCAGCCTGCGACTGTGGCGTACAGGCCTGGCAACAAAGAAACAGCAACATCAGCCCAACAATTTTCAAATCCATCGGGAATCACCTTTACAGCGTGGACCGGTATTCTATCCTAATTCGGTCGTGTCGGAAATTGTTGCTTCGATTGAATATTTTGTGAGCAGCAACATTGTTCTAAATCATAAAACCGGCGCATTCGCCTATCTTTTTGGGGGTAAAGCTCGTATGATCGGGCGCAAAGATGGGTTGTGAAAGCGTGCTGAGTCAGTGGTTTGGCAGCAGTTGCAGCTTGTCTAAAATAAGAAAGGTCGCCCTCGGGTGTTTTCATTTACTAACTAGCAAAAAACTGCAGCGGAACTCAACATGAGCCATACACAATCGTTAAATGTTGACTACAACTACACAGTTGTCCGCCTATTCGCACTCACAACAGTGTTGTGGGGCATAGTCGGCATGAGCGTGGGTGTTTTAATTGCGGCACAACTTTACTGGCCAGCACTGAACTTTGATACTGCCTGGTTAACTTATAGCCGTCTTCGTCCTCTTCACACCAACGCGGTGATCTTCGCGTTTGGTACCAGCGCCTTATTCGCCACGTCATACTACGTGGTACAACGCACCTGTCAGGTACGTCTGTTCGCCGAAAAGCTGGCCATGTTCACCTTTATTGGCTGGCAGGCAGTGATTATCGCTGCAGCTATCACGCTGCCAATGGGGATCAGCCAAAGCAAAGAATACGCTGAATTGGAATGGCCAATCGATATACTGATTGCAGTGGTTTGGGTCAGCTACGCTATCGTGTTCTTCGGTACTTTAATTAAGCGTAAAACCAGCCACATCTATGTTGCGAACTGGTTCTACGGCGGTTTCATTATCACCGTTGCTGCGCTGCACATCGTTAACAGCATGGTGATCCCGGTTTCTCTGACCAAGTCTTATTCTATCTACGCCGGCGCTGTCGATGCGATGGTACAATGGTGGTATGGTCACAATGCAGTAGCATTTTTCCTGACCACACCGGTACTCGGACTGATGTACTACTTCCTTCCAAAGGCAGCAAACAGACCGGTTTATTCGTACCGCCTTTCCATCATTCACTTCTGGGCACTGA
>CAMLNG010000516.1 GCA_946481195.1 uncultured Chromatiaceae bacterium | reverse complement strand
ATATTGCTGGCGAATTTGCATGCCGTTCACGTCGGCCGGGCCTACGTCTGCGCTGTTGTAATCAGCATCAGTCTGGAACTGGAAACTTTGCGCTTGCGCGCCGACTGCGATGGTTGAGGCTAAAACGGAAACAACAAAAGGAATAACACGAGATTTCATACAATGCCCTCCGGCAGTTAAACAAGTCGGGGGCACTTTATGATTTTGAAACTTAATTGAATCTGAACGCGAAAATGAACCGAAATATGATTCCCGTTCATTTATTTAATTTTATCTTTTAATTATCAATTAGATGGGAATAGTCGCGCATTTTTCAACCTAGCCAAAATGCGCGAAATACATATTTTGTTACAAAGATAACTGCTTAAATCTCCAACAATGCAGCCTTTAATGCGTGAACCTGATCACGCAGCATAGCTGCCTGCTCAAACTCCAGATTTTTCGCGTGCTGCAGCATCTGCGCTTCCAATTTTTTGATCTCCGCCTGCACCTGATAAGGCGTTTTGCCTTTAATCAGTTTGGCGTGCTCCGCCACTTTCGGCAGCTCGGCGGCATCCTGGCCTAAGTCCATCACATCGCCGACTTTTTTCTTAATCTGAGTCGGTGTAATGCCGTGCGCTTCGTTATAGGCCACCTGCTTGGCGCGGCGGCGGTCGGTTTCGTCAATCGCGCGCTGCATCGAACCGGTGATGCGGTCAGCATATAAAATTGCTTTGCCGTTGACGTTTCGCGCCGCCCGGCCAATGGTCTGGATCAGCGAGCGCTCGGAGCGCAAAAAGCCTTCTTTATCAGCATCCAGAATAGCGACCAGCGACACTTCCGGAATATCCAGGCCTTCCCGCAACAAGTTAATCCCGACCAACACATCAAATACACCGAGGCGCAAGTCGCGGATGATCTCAACCCGCTCTACCGTATCCACATCCGAGTGCAGATACCGTACTTTGATATTGTGATTGGCAAGATAATCGGTTAAATCCTCGGCCATTTTTTTCGTCAGCGTGGTGACCAGCACCCGCTCATTCAGGCCGGCACAGCGGATGGCTTCAGACAATAAATCATCGACCTGAGTACCAACCGGCCTGATCTCGATCACCGGGTCGATCAAACCGGTGGGTCGCACCACCTGCTCGGCGATATCAGTGCCGGATTTTTCCAGTTCATAAGCCGCCGGCGTCGCCGAGACATAAATCCGCTGCGGCGCTATTGCTTCAAATTCTTCAAACTTCAGCGGTCTGTTGTCCAGTGCCGACGGCAGGCGAAAGCCGTAGTTAACCAGATTTTCTTTACGCGAACGGTCGCCACGAAACATGGCGCCGATTTGTGAAATGGTGACATGCGACTCATCGATAAACATCAGACCGTCGGCCGGGAAATAATCCAGTAAAGTCGGCGGCGGTTCACCTTCAGCGCGGCCGGACAAATACCGCGAGTAGTTTTCGATGCCGGAGCAATACCCCAGCTCCACCATCATTTCCAAATCAAACAAGGTGCGCTGGCCAATGCGCTGCTCTTCAATCAGTTTATTTTCTGCCAACAGCTGGGCACGTCTTGCCGCCAGCTCGACTTTGATTTTGTCTACCGCTTCGAGGATTTTTTCACGTGGCGTGACATAGTGCGTTTTTGGATAAATGGTGTAGCGCGCCACGATACGGTCAATAGCGCCAGTCAACGGATCAAACAGGCTGATGCGTTCAATTTCTTCATCAAACAGTTCCACGCGCACCGCCAGCTCGTCGGATTCGGCCGGATAAATGTCGATGACGTCACCGCGCACGCGGTAAGTCGCCCGTTCAAACGCCATGTCATTGCGCTGATACTGCAGTTCCGCCAGCCGGCGCAGGATAAACCGCTGATCCACCGTATCGCCGACGCGCAGGTGCAGCAGCATTTTCATATAAGATTCGGGGTCGCCCAAGCCGTAAATCGCTGAAACGGATGCAATGATCACCACATCACGCCGCTCCATCAGCGCTTTAGTCGCCGACAGCCGCATCTGTTCGATGTGTTCGTTAATCGAAGCATCTTTTTCGATAAAAGTATCACTGGCCGGCACATAAGCTTCGGGCTGGTAATAGTCGTAATAAGACACAAAATATTCGACAGCGTTATTGGGGAAAAACTCTTTCATCTCGCCATATAACTGCGCCGCCAGCGTTTTGTTGTGCGCCATGATTAATGTTGGCCGGTCGACTTTGGCGATGATATTGGCCATGGTAAAAGTTTTGCCGGAGCCGGTGACGCCCAATAACGTCTGATGCGCCAATCCGGACTCAAGACCATCAACCAGCTGGGCTATCGCCGTGGGCTGGTCGCCACCTGGCTGATAAGGCGCATGTAATTCAAACTGCTTTGACACTGACACCGTCTCCTTGCTGTAAGCCGTTCAGACTTCGTTGAAACCATAAATAAGCGATAAGCGCAATAAACAGATTGGCCGTCAGCGCTCCGCCATAAACGCCGAGCACGCCAAATAGCTTGCCGCCCAGCCAAGCCAGCGGCACATAAAATACAAAGAGCCGCACTATGCTAAGTGCCAGTGCCCGCATTGGCAGATGTAAGGCGTTGAGTGAGGAATTGGTCAGGATCACAATACCCTGCAGACCATAACCCAAAGGCAAAATCCAGATAAACCAGCAAATCAGCCGCTCGACTGCAGGTTCAGTTGAAAAGATATGGGCAATAAAAGGCGCTGTGACCGCCAGCAG
>CAMLNG010000515.1 GCA_946481195.1 uncultured Chromatiaceae bacterium | reverse complement strand
ACAGAGTCCTGCTGGAGATCCAACGGGCTATTGTGGCCGGTGAAATAGCGCCTGGCAGCAAAATTTCTGAACCTGAACTGGCGAAGCAATTTGACCTGAGCCGCGCCCCGTTGCGTGAAGCGCTTGCCCGGCTGGAACGCTGCCATCTGATTGAGCGGATCCCGAATGCCGGTGCCAGGGTGGTGAAACTGACGCCGCAAGGATTAATTTCGCTCTATCAAATTCGGGAAAATCTAGAAGGTATGGCTTGCCGGCTGGCGGCTGAACAAATGTCCGATGCTGACATCAAGCAACTGCAAAGCTTGCTGGATCAACACCTCGCAACGCAGCGTGTGCGCGAAGGCGAAAGTTATTATCAGGAAGCCGGTGATGTCGATTTCCACTACCGCATTATTCAGGCCAGCAAAAATCCTTATCTTATCAACATTTTATGTGACGAGCTTTATTATCTGGTACGGATGTACCGGGTGCAGATGGGCATGGCCGGCCCACGGGTGTCGCGCGCTTTTGACGAACATAAAGCCATACTGAATGCCATTGCCAACCGTGATGGTGAATTGGCTGAACTTTTAATGCGTCGCCATATCAGCGCGTCGCGCCGCAATATCGAATTACATTTACAACAGGGGAACTGAAATGACAGCAACTGCAGGTTTTAAACTCCGTCAGGCTATCGAGGCTAACCAGCCATTACAGCTGGTGGGAACTATCAATGCGTACACCGCCATGATGGCCGAGCGTGTCGGCCACAAGGCGTTGTATTTATCCGGTGCTGGCGTCGCCAATGCTTCCTTTGGTTTACCGGATTTGGGCATGACCTCGCTCAATGACGTATGTGAGGACATCCGCCGTATTACCGGCGCTACTGATCTGCCATTATTGGTAGATGCGGACACCGGCTGGGGCGGCGCTTTTAACATTGCCCGCACTGTGCGTGAAATGACCCGGGCCGGCGCCGCTGGTTTTCATATTGAAGATCAGGTGATGCAAAAACGCTGTGGTCACAGACCGAACAAAGAAATCGTGTCTCAAGACGAAATGGTTGACCGCGTCAAAGCCGCAGTAGACGCCCGCACTGACGCCAGCTTTTTTATCATGGCGCGTACCGATGCATTGCAACAACAAGGTTTAGCTGCGGCCATCGAGCGGGCGCAGGCCTGCGTTGAAGCTGGCGCTGATGCCATTTTTGCTGAAGCTGTGTATACGCTTGAACAGTACCAGGCCTTTACCCAAGCCTTGTCGGTACCGGTCTTGGCCAATATCACCGAATTTGGGCAGACGCCACTGTTTAACACCGCCGAGCTTGCCGGCGTGGGCGTTAAAATGGTGCTGTATCCATTGTCAGCCTTTCGCGCCATGAATAAAGCTGCGCTGAACGTCTATCAGTCCATTCTGACCAACGGTGACCAAAAAGCCGTGGTCGACAGCATGCAGACCCGCGCTGAACTTTACGATTTCCTGAATTATCACAGTTACGAAGAAAAACTGGATTCGTTATTTGCCCAAGGCAAAAACAAATAATCAAATTCATTTTAAACTTATCTGCCTCTGGAGAACCGAATATGTCGACAACTAAACAACTGACCGGTGCCGGGTTACGCGGTCAAATCGCTGGTAAAACTGCATTGTCTACCGTAGGGAAAACCGGCTCAGGCCTGACTTACCGTGGTTATGATGTCAAAGACTTAGCCGCAAAATGTGAATTTGAAGAAGTTGCGCATCTGATTTTAAAAGGTGAGTTACCGACTGAAGCTGAGCTTGCTGCCTATAAAGCGAAACTGAAAGCGCTGCGCAGCCTGCCACAGGCGTTAAAAGAAGTGCTGGAACGTATTCCGGCCACTGCGCACCCGATGGACGTGATGCGTACCGGTTGTTCTATGCTGGGCAATCTGGAAACTGAGCACAGTTTCGCGCAGCAGCAGGACGTTACTGACCGGATGCTGGCGATTTTTCCCGGCATGATCAACTACTGGTACAACTACAGCCACCATGGTAAACGCATTAATGTTGAAACGGCGGCCGATTCGATTGCTGAGCAATTCCTCTGGACTTTGCATGACAAAAAACCTGAACCGCTGCACGTGACAGTGATGCATGCGTCATTGATTTTGTACGCAGAGCATGAATTTAACGCATCGACCTTTACTGCCCGTGTTTGCGCTTCAACACTTTCTGACATGCACTCTTGTATTACCGGTGCTATTGGTTCCTTACGCGGCCCCTTACACGGTGGTGCCAACGAAGCTGCGATGGAACTGATTGAGCATATGCGCGACCCAGAGCACGCCGAAGAAACTTTACTTGGCATGCTGGCGCGTAAAGACAAAATCATGGGCTTTGGCCATGCGATTTACTCAGAATCCGACCCACGTAATGCCGTGATCAAAGCCTGGTCAGAGCAACTGGCAAAAGCCAACGGCGATACGCGTTTATACGATGTGTCTGTGCGCTGTGAAGCTGTGATGTGGCGTGAGAAAAAACTGTTTTGTAACGCCGATTTTTTCCATGCCTCGGCTTATAACTACATGGGGATTGCAACCAAGCTGTTTACGCCGATTTTTGTCTGCTCCCGTCTGACCGGCTGGGCCGCGCACGTGATGGAGCAACGCGCCGACAATCGTATCATCCGGCCAAGTGCGGATTATGTTGGTGTTGAACCGCGTGAAGTACAGCCGATCGCCGCACGCGGCTAACGTTGCTGGCGCCGGAAGGC
>CAMLNG010000514.1 GCA_946481195.1 uncultured Chromatiaceae bacterium | reverse complement strand
GCGAGTCAGTTGCTGAATATCGTCGTCGCTGTAGGCGTGGTCGCTGTAGCCGGCGAAAAACAGCGTCTGTGGATTCAGTTTGTAGCTGTACAACAGCTGCATACCCAAATCCTCTGACTGTTCAGTCACAGGCCCGAGATTATTCGCCGGATTCTGCCGGATGTCCGAATAAATCAGTGCCAGCCGGACAAAGCTGCGTACTGAAAACTGGTAACTGAGGCGTAAGTCCGTCAGGTTGGCCGTAAACACTTCAGCATCATCCGCATCCAGCGTGCGGTAAGTATGACGCAGCGCCACCTGCGCATGCATATTGGCGTTCCAGCGGATCTCCGGCGCAATTTCCAGGCCATCGCCTAAGCGGTTGTTACGAAAATCCAGTTTGTCACCAATCTCTGATTCAACTTCGATATAAACGCCGGACCAGGGCTGCACCAGCGCATAAGTGCCAATGGTATGCTCGGTAAAGAGTTGGCTATTAGCATCAACCACTAACCGGCTGCCATCCAGCCGGCTGCCGACCCGGTCGCGCTCGGTCAGCATCAGCGACAGCTCTGACTGCAGCGGACCGTGCACAATCAACTCGGCTTCGGCTTCTTTTTCCAGCAGCTCACCGGCCTGGCTATGGCTGATATCCCAGTCGCCGCGCAGTTCGATATTGTTCCACCAATTGGTGTCCGAAAACCATTGATAAGAAGCGCCATGCACCTGTTTATTCCAGTCGGTTTGTGGCATGTATCCCATATCCGCACGGAAACCGTCGCTGTAGCCCAGATAACGACTGTACCAGGCGAAACTGCGGCTTTCATGTTCATAGGCAAGAAACTGACCAACACCGGACAGGTCATCACCAAGACGTAACCTGGCTTCGCCATCAAACTGCGCGGCCAACTGCTGTGGGTAAGCACTGTCGCTGTGCAGCAGTTGCGCCACTACTTTATCCTGCGCTGTCGCCTGATATTTCAGATCAAGGCCATGCACATAGTTGTGATAGTCCTCACTGCTACGCAACGTGCTGATCCAGCCGAGCGACAGCTTTGGCGTAAAATCGTAGCGATAACGCAGCACGGCATTATCACTTTTGGCATTGATATAACCCAAATCCGAGCTGATATTGCCGGGGATAATAAAAGTCGTGTCTTTGTCATTGGCAGCGAACACGGCAAAAGACTGCTGATCAACGCGACCGGTCAGCTTCAGCCCGGCATCGGGTGATGACACATTGCGGGTGTACACCAAATCCAGCGGCGAGCTGAAATAGTCGGCATTATCGAGGAAAAATGGCCGTTTTTCGTCGAAAAACAGCGCAAAAGTGTCATTCATCGACACTTGTGCTTCATCGGCTTCAATCTGGGAGAAATCCGGATTTAACGTGGCATTCAGGCTGATATCCGGCGTAATACCCCATTTCAGATCAAGGCTGGGTTCGATGTTGCGGTCACTTTTCCAGTCGCTGTTGCCTGCTGGCGTGACATCACGTTGCTGTTCCACGCCCATCACCAAAGACGGCACTAAGGTAAAATGATTGCCTTGCTGCGCACCGCGAAATCCTTCGACAGTCTGCATCTGGCAAATCCAGCATGGATCTTCCCGTTCAATTTTATTGCTGGATAAACGATGCCGCACATCCCGCGGATAAAACCGCAGTAATTCCAGCTTCCAACGCTGAATATCCAGCCGGTCGTTAAAGTTCAGTAGCCGCAGCGGAATAGCCACTTCAATCTGATAACCAGTCGCGGTGATTTTACCTGCGCTTTGCCAGATGCCATCCCAGGCGTCACTTTCGGTTTTGGTGATCTCATTTTCAATAGCATCACCCTGCACACCCAGAGCGTTGACGAAAAACTGATAAACCAGTTTGCTGTCGTGATAGGTGTCGAGTTTGATACCGATGCTGTCGTCATCCCACATTTTGTCGCGGTCACGATAAAAGGCGCGGATTTGGCTTGGTTCCGGATCTTCGGCCACAAAACTGATGTAAAGAAACTCACCATCTTCCATCACCCGCGCCATGGTTTTGACCGGCGCCGGCGTGTTTTCCGCCGGCCAGGTGTTGTAGAGAATGGGCATTTCACGCGCTTGTTGCCACTGTGGCTCATCAAGCTCAGCGTCCACAACAATAGCTGGTGTGACACGTGGAATAGACAACGGCTCAGCGGCCTGTGCAGTGGCAAAACCACCGGCAAGCAGCAACAGAGAACAGAATAATGGAGAATTTAAAACAGACATGTAGCATCCATGAACAAGGCAATCGGGCTCCGGCGCCAAAGCGCCGAAAAATCCGCCAAGTATAAAGATGCCGGCTTCTGTGTACAGAAGCATGCGGCCAACACAGGGCAAGGTGCGGTTAGCAGTCTTGCCTGTGGCGAAAACAAAAACAGGTAACTCAGCGTTCCCAGTATGCCTCTTCCAGACTGTCTTCTTTTTCCGGCAAACCGCGGGATAAACGTGGCGCGCTTTGATTCAAAATGGCGTAACTGACACGGTTGGCGTATTTACAGATTTGCGCAAAGGACGAATAAGCCAGGCAGCTTTGTTCATGTTTGCTTGATAGCGGCAGTGCGTGGCGGTGGAAATGATTGGCGGCAATATCATGCAAAATCGCCGCTAAAGCCCCGTCGCCGGCCCCATTGGTGTTTTTAATCCTCTCGGGGCCACCCAGATAAGGGTCGATGTGTGAATAGACTTTCAGCGGCTCCGCACAGTGTTTTTTCTGCAT
>CAMLNG010000513.1 GCA_946481195.1 uncultured Chromatiaceae bacterium | reverse complement strand
GATTAAACCCGGGTAAACATGCTTGCCCTGCAGTTCGACCACAGTGCCGCCGGCCGGGGCTGACAAGTCTTTACCGATGGCGGCAATTTTGCCGTCAACCATCAACAGGTCGGTGTTTTCCAGCACGCCATTGCTGACCGTATGTAAGGTCGCATCGTTCAGTAATACTGCGCCTTGCTGGGCTGCTGCCGGTACCGGCGAGGTGGCAAGTGCCGGGGTGGTAAAAGCTGCGATGCAAAGCAGCGACAGGCTATTCAATTTAAAATTCATCTGAAGCTCCTTTGCTTAGTGTTGCTGATTGTGCTGATGAGCGTGTTGTTGCGCACCTGCGACACGGCCAAAGGCCAGGTCCAGATAGTCGCCATTGTCTTCACAGTGCCAGATTGGTTCTGGTTTTTTCATCTCACCACCACTGCCCGCTTTGGCGCTGTCCGGTGCTTTTAACACTTTCTGCACGAGTTGTTGCTTCTCACGTTCAATACCGGCATTGAGTGTCATGTCGACATTGCGGTCGTAGTATTTAGTACCGTCAATCCAGGTCTGCATGGCTCTGGCGTAAACAGATAACGGATGTTCAGACCAGAGCACAAAGTCGGCTTGTTTGCCTTCGGTCACAGAACCCACTTTCTGGTCGACTTTCAGCTGGATAGCCGGGTTGATGGTCACCATCTTCAGCGCTTCTTCTTCCGACATACCGCAGTATTTCACCGATTTAGCAGCTTCCTGATTCAGCCGGCGCTGTAAGTCCGGGCTGTCCGAGTTGACCGACACCACCACACCTTGATCCGCCATCAGACAGGTATTGGTTGGGATGGCATCTTTCACTTCCATCTTGTACGCCCACCAGTCAGCAAATGTTGACGCGCTGGCGCCGTGCGCTTTCATTTCTTTGGCAGTTTTGTAACCTTCAAGAATGTGCGTGAAAGTAGTGACTTTAAAGCCAGTTTCATCCGCCAGCTTAATCAGCATCAGAATTTCGGATGCGACATAAGAGTGAGTGTGGACAAAACGTTTGTTATCGAGAATTTCCACCAGCGTCTGCAGGCGGTAATCAACGCGTGGCGGCACTGTGCGCTTTTGCTCAGACGACGATAAATCATCATAAGCAGCCCAGGCGGCTTTGTATTCTTTCGCGGCCTGGAACGCATCACGAATGGTGGTTTCCACGCCAACGCGGCTTTGTGGATAACGGCTGGTGTAGTTATCACCCCAGTTTGATTGCTTGACGTTTTCACCGAGCGCAAACTTAATGCTTGGCGGTGCAGCTTTAAACTTCAGGCCTTCCGGCGACACACCCCAGCGCAGCTGGATCACCTGCGCCTTGCCACCAATTGGGTTGGCACTGCCATGCAGCAGCTGTGCTGTGGTGGTACCACCGGCTAAACCGCGGTAAATATTGATGTCATCCGGATTTAACACATCACCGATATGCACTTCGGAAGTCACCGCATCGGAGCCTTCGTTAACACCAGATTCAATGGCGATATGCGAGTGTTCGTCGATGATACCGGCAGTCAGATGCATGCCGGTGGCATCGATTTCAACAAAACCAGACGGCGTTTTTAAGTTTTTGCCAATTTCAGTGAAGACACCATCGCGCACTATCACGTCGGTATTTTCCAGTTTACCGGCTTTGTCCGAAGTCCAGACCGTGGCATTTTTGATATGCACGTTCTGGCGCTGCGGCGCGCTTAAAAGGCCATAAGCCTGATTCGGCAGGCTCAGCTGCGACAACAAAGTGCTGTCTTCAGCTTTTTTCTCATCCACTTTGGCAACCACAGCCTGACGACTCAGCGTCAGCGCCTGCTGACTGCCATCCGGCAGCTGTATGGTACCCTGCAGCAAATTGCCAGCCATTGAACCGCTAAACAGCGCTACGCCGTCACCGGCATCAACGTCTTTCAGGCTAAAACCAAATTGCACCTGTTGTTTGTCGACGCTGAGGTTTTCCAGCTTGGCTTCTTTGTCACTGCCTTTGTCAGCCGGCAGCACTTTGCCTTCCACTTTGCCCAAAGCACCGCTTAAGTTCAGCTTCAGTGCTTTACCAGCGATGTTCAGCGCGTAATCACCAGCGACATCAGCGTTTTGCAGCGGTTTGAACTGGGTTTCGACACCGCGGTTCCAGGTCGCAACAATTTCACCGTCTTTAAATAAATCGCCTTTACTGACCACTAAATCAGCCTGATAACCACTGGCAATCCGACCGAGCTGGCCTGGCATACCAATCAGTTCTGCCGGCACTGTGGTTAAAGCCGCCAGCGCTTTTTCAGTGCTGAGACCGTATTTGATCGCGGTACGGACGTTGGGCCAGAATTTGGCTTTATCATCCAGTTTGTGTGTGGTCAGAGCAAAATTCACCCCGGCTTTTTCCAGCGCACCGGCGTTAGTTGGTGCGCGTTCCCAGTGGCGTAAATCAGCCAGACTGACATCTAATTGATCATCAAGCTTGCCAACACTTGGCGCGGCCGGATAAGCCAGTGGCAAAATCAGGTTGCGGCCGGTTTTTTTCACATCCGCCGCCCGCACATATTCATAACCGGAAGCCACCAGCGCGACTTTCGGCAGGTTGAATTCTTTTAACAGACTGTCGGCGCGCAGCAAGTTGCGCTCGTTATTGACTTCAAATACCAGGCCTGTCTGGTTTAACTGGCCAAGCGCGGCCAGCGCGGCGTTAAAAGGCACTGGTTCACGGAACAAACGCCAGTCGGTTTTACCATAAG
>CAMLNG010000512.1 GCA_946481195.1 uncultured Chromatiaceae bacterium | reverse complement strand
CAGCAGCGTCAACCGCGCCAATAACTGGGGTATCGCCTATGAAGAAAACGGCATGACTCAGCTGCTGACGCATTATTTTAATGCGGTCAATCAGGGCACGCAGGAGCTGCAGACTTTGCTGGCGCAACAGCCGCAAATCGTCAGCCGGCTGCGTGATTTTGTCATGACGGACGGCCAGTGGCTGCTGGGTCATACCCGTGAGTATCAATTAAATGATGCGGTGTCTGAACTGGGGCGGCTGCTGAAGCTCGGCGGCACTGTGGCCGATACGGTGCGCCCGTCACTGCAGCAGATCCTCAGCACTTACAGCTACGGTGGCACCGGCTCGCAGGCCTGGGTCAACGCGCAGGGCATGGTCAAAGCTTACGACAGCGCCAACTGCGCTTTGTACGGCAACGCTTGTGCTTTTAACCTCGAAGACACAGTGTTATCCGGCAAACATCAGTGCAGCGACACCTTAAAACTGCGTTATCAGGGCAGCATCAGTGCAGCCAACTTAAGCCAGATCTGTAGCAAACTGGGGGCTGAAGAGCAGCTGTTCCATCAGACTTTTGGTACCAACAGCAACCAGCCGGTGGCCAATGATCAAAACGAAGATCTGGAAATGGTGATCTTCAAATCCTCCACCGATTACCAGAATTATGCTGGCCAGTTCTTTGGCATCAACACCAACAACGGCGGTATGTATCTCGAGGGCACGCCGTCCGATCCGGACAATCAGGCGCGTTTTATCGCTTATCAGGCCACCTGGCTGCAGCCGGCTTTTGTGGTGTGGAACTTAGAGCACGAATATATCCACTACCTCGACGCCCGTTTTAACCAGTGGGGCAGCTTCAGCGACCAGCCGGAAAACTCCGTCTGGTGGGGGGAAGGCCTGGCTGAATATCTGTCACAACCGCCAACCAACGCTAATGCTCTGGCCGCAGCACCGTTGAAAACTTACCAGCTCAGCCAACTGTTCCAGACCACCTACGCCAACAGCAACACCAGCCGCACTTATCACTGGGGTTATCTGGCCGTGCGTTACATGTTTGAGCGGCAGCGCGCTGAAATTAACGACCCACTGTTACCTTCACTGCGTGCGGCGAAATATGCCATTTCATCTGAGCCTTGCACCCTGCCCTGGGGCTGGCAGGAAAAACCTGTGGCGATTGCCAACAACTGGAGCTGGTTATACGACGACAGCGCCTGGGGCTCAGGTTATTGGGTCTGGACCTGTGGTCAGCAAAAAACCGCCGAACCTGAATTACCGCCGCACACGCCTTATCAGGACATCCTGACCCGCTGGGGTACCAGCTTTGACGTTGGCTTCCACCAATGGCTGGATTGTCTGGTCGCAGGCAACGGCAACTGCAGTCAGTTCCGCCCGGCGGACTTAGACAAAAACGGCGCTGTCGACAGCCGCGACATCGACCTGTTTAACCAGCGTCTGCGGACAAAAACTAACTTAACCATGGACTTGGATTTTAATGGCGACAAAAAAATCGACCAGCGTGATGTCACGGCCATGACCAAACTCTGTGACCGCGCCCGTTGTGCGATCGCCGGCTAAAACAAACAATTAATGAGAAGTAATATGATGAATAAAATCAAAAATTTATTAAGTAGTCTGGTACTGGCTGCCAGCGCTTGTTGTCTGTGCAGCACGGCTCAGGCCGGCGTCATTCAGATTGAGACCAATAAAAGCAGTTATCAAAGCGGTGAGCTCATCACGGCGACCGTCAAAGCCAGTGCTTTTAGCGAATTGCTGACCGGCTTTTTCCTGGCGCTGCAGTACCAGCCGGGCCAGCTGACGCTGCAAAACTTCAGCTTTGGCAATGGCTTTGATGATGGTTTGGGGTCTTATCAGTTTTCGGACCACACATCCGGCCGCCTCGCGCTGGAAGAATATGCCGACTGGGCAGCTGCGCTCGCGACTTTAGCGGCACAGCAAAACGGCAGTTTTATTCTGGCGACGATTCAGTTTAAAGCCAGTGGCAGCGGCCTGTTCAGCCTGAACCTGGACCCGGCCTATCTGGGGTTCCTGACCGCAGGCGGCGAGCTGGAAGGCGCTGACTGGATTGGCAGCAGTTTCAGCGTGACCGACAACGCATCAGTGCCGGCTCCGGCACCGCTACTACTGATGTGTGGCTTGTTATTGTTGCTGGTGCGTCAGCGTCAATCTGGTCAGCGTTAAAAGCCTTCCGGTGCGTTGTGCTTCGCTTAACGCCGCCCTACGAGTACATTCAAAGGGTGGGCGAAGCGAAGCAAAGTCTTCCGGTTATCGCATAACGGTCATCGCATAACGGTTATCGCGTAGGGTGGGCGAAGCGAAGCCCACCGTTATGCCGACTGGCCCAAACTCTGCGCCGACCATTCCCGGCGGTTGTCATCGTCCGGGTTATTTTTCGCCAGCTCATTTTCGCGCACCAGCTGCTGCAGTTGTTTTTCCAGTGCGGTGATTTGCTGGTCAATCTGGCGGATGGCAGTGCCCAGATTCTGGTTATTGCCACCCTTATTCATCTGGTCCGCCAGCTCTTTGCGTTTTAACTCCAGCTCGGCAATTTTCTCTTTTAACCGGTCCATTTCTTTTTTATTGATGCCGAGCCGGTTGGCCAGTAACTGTTCCATCAGGCCATCGAGAAACTTCTGCGCCTGTTCGCTGTTGGGGTCACTATTGGAATTGCTGTTGGAGCCATTGTCTTGGCTGCCGGTGCCGCGGGTCTGGCTGCTGCCGCCTACACTCTGGCCG
>CAMLNG010000511.1 GCA_946481195.1 uncultured Chromatiaceae bacterium | reverse complement strand
CAGCGCTGAAAAAAGCGCTGCAGTGCGCTTTTACATGCGTCGCTGTGCAACAACAGTTCAAATTCCGCCAACTCCTGATGTAACACATGCTGGACCTGTTGTTGCAACGGTTGCTTCATCAGGCGCTTTGATTGCTGCACTGCGTCGGCTGGCAGTGCCGCAAGTTGCAAGGCTTTTTGCCGGGCCAGTGCCAGTAAATCTGCTGCGGCAACCACTTCGTTGACCAGGCCCATTTGCTGCGCCTGTGCGCCACTAAAGGCTTCCCCGAGCAATAAATACTGTGCTGCACGCTGATAACCCACCAAACGCGGCAACAGCAGACTGGACGCCGCCTCCGGGCACAATCCAAGACTGGTAAACGGCAGCTGAAAGCGCGCATTCGCAGTGGCATAGACCAAATCACAATGTAATAACGCTGTGGTACCAATACCGATCGCAAGGCCTGCAACTGCAGCAACCAGTGGTTTTTCGAACTGCGACAACAGATGCAAAAACTGCACTGTCGGATGTTCATGATTCAGGCTGCCACCTGAGAGAAAATCCGCCAGATCGTTGCCGGCACAAAAGCAGTCCGGGCCACCGGTCAGCAGTACGACGCGGCATTGTGGGTCGCCAGACGCTTGCTGCAGCGCCTGACTGAGTTGCTGATACATCTGCGCCGACAAAGCATTCTTTTTCTCGACACGGGCCAGCGTCAGCGTCATCACGCCATCCGCCTGATTGATCATCACGGTCATTTGAATTTTCCTATTCTGTAAGCCTGTCGCGCGCTACTGCCCCTTGGCTAAGCCTTCACGGCGTGGATCTGCCCCAGCCTGCCACTCTGCCCCGGCTCTTTTAATCAGATGCAGGCCGCTGTTCAATTCGCCAGTGCGCACCTGATAGCCCATTTCCTGCAACTGGCCGGTCAGGTGCACAAGTGGTGTGCCTTCTTCTATCGCCAGTACATCGTTGCGATGAGTGAATTTTGCCAGATCTGCCGCTTGCTGTGGTCCCATCTGCCAGTCAATCATCGCAACCAGTGATTGTGCGACATAATTGATGATTCGGCTGCCGCCCGGCGATCCGGCGATCATCTGCAGTTGCCCCTGCTGATTAAACACCAGCATAGGCGCCATCGACGAACGCGGTCTTTTGCCGGCTTCTACCCGGTTAGCAACCCACAGCCCCTTGTCTCTGGCCTGCAATGAGAAATCAGTCAGCTGATTATTCAATAAATATCCGTTGACCATCAGACCTGAACCAAACGCATTTTCGATGCTCGTGGTCATGCTGACAGCATTGCCTTCTTTGTCGACCACTGACAAATGGCTGGTATTGGCGTACTCCGGCGCTTTGGCCTCACCCAGTGGCACAGCGCCTTCCGGCACGCCTGCGGTGATTTGCTGGTTGTCGGCTTTTAAATCAATCTGCGCCGCACGTTGTTTTAAGTAGTTTGGAGCCAGCAGGCCCTGTACCGGCACCGGACTAAAAGCCGGATCCGCGGCATAGCGTTCCCGATCGGCAAAAGCCAGCCGGCTGGCCTGACTGAGTAAATGGACTGCCAGCGCAGATTCAGGTTTGAGTTGAGTTAAATCAAACTGATTCAGGATGCCGAGGATTTGCAATACCGCAATGCTGCCGGAGCTGGGTGGTGCCATACCACAGACCTTAAAGGCGCGGTATGGCGCACAGACCGGGTCACGCCAGACAGGTTGATAACCAGCGATATCGTCAAGCGTCATCTTGCCAGGATTGATACTGGCCTGATTCACCGCCTGCACTATTGCCTGCGCGTTTTCGCCCTGATAAAAAGCAGCCGGGCCTTTTGTAGCTATCAAAGTTAATAAGGCGGCGTAAGCCGGATTCTTCCGGACAAATCCAACCGGCAGCGGCTTACCGTCCGGATAAAAATACTCCCGGCTGCTGCTGAACTGCGCTAAACCCGGATGCTGGCTACCGGCCAGTAACATATGCAGACGGGGCGACACTTTAAAGCCTTGCTCAGCCAGCTTGATTGCTGGTTTAAACAAATCTGCCCAGGCCAGCTTGCCAAATTGTTGATGCGATTGCGCCAATGCGGCAATGACACCTGGGGTGCCCACCGCTTTACCACCGACAAAAGCCTGCGGCCAGCTTAGCAGCTTACCATTTTGCATGAACCAGTCCGGTGTTGCCGCGGCCGGTGCTGTTTCACGGCCATCCAGTGTGTGCAGCGTTTTAGTTTTATCCTGCCAGGCCAGCATAAAAAGCCCGCCACCAATACCTGAACTTTGCGGTTCAACCAGGCCAAGTACCAGCTGCACGGCGATAGCAGCATCTACGGCGCTGCCACCTTGCTTCAGCATCTGATAACCAGCTTCTGTCGCGTAAGGATTGGCCGACACCACCATAAACTCTTTGGCACTGACTTGCTGCTTACGTACGATGCCTGTGGCCGCTTCCGGATCCTGTTGACTTGCCGGGAGCGCTACAGCATTTGTACAGACCATCGCTGTTGTTAAAGCACTAAAAAACACCAGGGCCCGGGCACGATGAGAATAAGACATAAGCGGATACAACTCAGAGACAAAAAAAGTAACATAACGTACTCGTCACGCCTTACGCAATGCCGGCCGCCAGTTTGCCATTGCCATTGACCGCAGACTGGCGCATTGTGTGTAAATCAGTTAAAACCAATGCCACAATTGCGTTACACTACTGACTGTTTATGCGTCGGGGATTGATTTTGAAGTTTTCTGCTCTGCTTTCGGCCTGTTATGC
>CAMLNG010000510.1 GCA_946481195.1 uncultured Chromatiaceae bacterium | reverse complement strand
TGGAAAAACCGATGGACCTGCGTGACCAAATTCGCGAGCATCAGACCGAAGCGCTACGCCTGCTGGCCGAAACCGGGATCGCCGAAGAGGCGGTGCTACCGCTGTGGGCGAAGTTTAAAGCCGACTACTTTGCCCGCTACAATCCGAAACTCATTGCCTGGCATAGCGAAAATCTGCTGGCGCACACAGATTTCAGTAAGCCTATGGTACTGGTCAGCCCCACTGCGATGCGCGGTGGCACGCAGATCTTCGTTTATACCGCTGACCAGCCGAAGCTGTTTGCCCGGATGGTGGCGGCACTCGACAGCAAAAAAGTCAGTATCTTTGATGCGCAAATCATGACCAACAAAGATGGTTATGCCATGGATACATTTGTCGTGCTGGAGCAAAACGGCAATGCGGTGACGTCCACTTCCCGTATTCAAAGCATCAAAAAGGCGCTGGAACAAGCCATCGGCCAGCCGGAACTTGTGCTCAATGCCAAGGTCAGGGTGAATAAGCAACTAAAAGCTTTCCATGTGCCGCCCAAAGTGGTGTTTTTGCCGGGCAAAAATAAACACCGCACTATGCTGGAGCTGGCAGCACTGGATATGCCGGGTTTATTGGCAACTATTGGTCAGGTGTTTGCGCAGTGTGACATCAATATTCACGCCGCCAAAATCACCACCATTGGCGAGCGCGCCGAAGACTTTTTTATGATTTCAACCCGCGAGGACCAGGCGTTGTCAGCTGATGAGCAGGCAAATTTACGCCGGGTGCTGGTGGAACAACTCACAGATGTTACAGAAGGCTGAAGAACCACCATGTCTGATTTAAAAAGCATTATCGAACAAGCATTTGAAGACCGCTTGTCGATCACTCCATCCACCGTCAGTGACGAAGTCCGCCAGGCCGTCAACAATGCCATCGCCCTGCTCGATGCTGGTCAGGCCCGCGTTGCTGAGAAGATCTCCGGCGAATGGGTCACCCATCAATGGTTGAAAAAAGCGGTATTGCTGTCGTTCCGTATCAATGACAACCAAGTGATGGATGGTGCTGAAAACCGTTTCTTTGACAAAGTGCCGATGAAATATGCCAGCTACAGCCATGAGCAGTTTGTCGCTGAAGGCGTGCGCGTGGTGCCGCCGGCGGCTGTGCGTAAAGGCAGCTATATTGCGAAGAACGTGGTGTTAATGCCTTCTTACGTCAATATCGGCGCTTATGTCGGTGAAGGCACTATGGTCGATACATGGGCCACAGTCGGTTCTTGTGCGCAAATTGGTAAAAACGTGCATTTGTCAGGCGGTGTCGGCATAGGTGGTGTGTTAGAGCCGCTGCAGGCCAATCCAACCATCATCGAAGACAACTGCTTTATCGGTGCCCGCTCTGAAGTGGTTGAAGGCGTGATCGTTGAAGAAGGCGCTGTGTTATCGATGGGCGTTTATATCAGCCAGTCAACCCGGATTTACGACCGCGAAACAGGCGAAATCACATACGGCCGTGTGCCGGCCGGAGCTGTCGTCGTGCCTGGCTCAATTCCGTCCAAAGACGGCACCCATAGCCTGTATGCCGCTATTATCGTGAAAAAAGTCGATGCGCAAACCCGTGCAAAAGTCGGGATTAATGCGTTGCTGCGTAGTATTGATTAATCAGGTCAATCGACAGAGCCCTGCAGACTGCGGGGCTTTTTTTTTGCCCGCAATAACACCTGGTTTGTAGCAGACCCCGCAACTCCGTTTTGATACCTGCGGCATATCAGCACCTTTCGTTTTTCGCTGGAACTGCATAAAAAAAGCCCGCTGAGGGAGGGACAGCGGGCTTTGATCATGTCAGTTTCCGAGATAAAGGCTTAGAACCGGCCTTCAATACCTACACGAACATAACGTGGCGTCTGCCAAGTGTAAGCTGCGTTGTACCAAGGGTTAAATGTCCCCGCAGAACGACGTGCTTCATAATGTTCGTTGCTTGAAGTTATTTCCTGAATATTCAGGATGTTGTAAACGTTGATAGAAGCTCTTAAATCAACACCTGATACGGTGAAATCATAAGTTGCCGACACATCGACGTTAAAGTTCCAAGGCGTACGACCTGCAGTACCACGTGGTACTTTAGAGAAGATACGCTCAGCCGGATCACACTTACCATTACCGTTGGTATCATTACAGCCGGTAACCAGGTAGAAAGTATCACCGTAGCTGCCATACAGTTTCGGATCGCTGCTTGGGTAACCTTGACCAAACATACTCAGTGGACGGCCACTACTCAGCGTTGAGTTCATGCCTAATGTCAGTTTGTCGGTTACATCGTAGCTACCGAAGAACTTAAACACATGACGACGGTCGTTGGCCTGATAGCCATCAGCACCATCCATCACAGCCGGGAAGTCAAAGTCCTGAGTGATACCAGCATCAGCCTGGTTGATATCAGATTTCACTGCACCTTCAAAGTTACCAGTACTGCGCGACCAAGTGTAAATGAAGTCCCAACGCAGCGCTTCATTGCGATATGCCAATTGAGTTTGCAGAGACACATAGTCATTGTCTGCTTCAGGTAACGCCATATCCGCAGCAGAATAAGTTGTCAATGAACCTGGATCAGGTACATTGTCATCATCTGCGTCAGAGTACCAGCTGCCTGATTTACCTGGGTTCACCAGAGTACAGAAATGTTGGTTCGCGACCGGACCACAGAAGTCATCCAGGGCTGCGCCAACAAAACGGTAAGTACCGCGCACTGACGCTGAGTAGTCGTCAGTTAACTGAGTTTC
>CAMLNG010000509.1 GCA_946481195.1 uncultured Chromatiaceae bacterium | reverse complement strand
ATCAGTCAGCTGCCACAGGGCGACGCCACGCTGGTCGGCGAGCGTGGTCTCAAAGTTTCAGGCGGGGAAAAACAACGCATCGCTATCGCACGGGCTTTACTGAAACGCAGCCCGTTGCTGATTTTTGATGAAGCGACTTCTGCCCTTGATAGTCATAGCGAACAGGCTGTGATGGCAGCGATCCGCGCCGCCTCGCGTCAGCATACTGCCCTGGTTATTGCCCACCGGTTATCCACTGTGGTGGATTGCGACCGCATTCTGGTGCTGGAGCAAGGCCAACTGGTGGAAAGTGGCAGCCATACAGAGTTGCTGGCGCAACAAGGCCGCTACGCCACGCTGTGGGCGCTGCAGCAACACGAGGAAAATGTCATTGAAAATTAAGCTGATGGCTGATTGTGTAAACTTAAATTAAGGGCGGTAAAGCTCGGTAAAATCAGAAACTTAACTTAAAAAATCTGCTCCTATTGGCGCGTTTAAACCCCGGTTTTCCTGTCAATAGAGAGCAGTTATGTCGACAGTCCGTATCCTGGCGCTGGCCATCAGCAGCCTTACTTTGACCGCTTGTGGCGGCAGTTCAGACGATAGTGGTTCAGATACTTACCCGGATTCATATATCCAGTTTTATAACGGCTCAGCCAACAGTGCCAGCACCACTTTGCAGCTGATAGAAGCAGATGACGATGAAATTGCTATCGGTTCTGCCGTTTTTGCCGATGCCACCAGTCTGGTGACGATGGAAGGCGGCAGTTATGATTTAGAACTGAATTGGACGCCAGCCAGCGGCGAGACCGCGACCGTGCGCAGCGACAAAGTCACTTTAGCCGATGGCGAAAAAACCTTTTTAGCCATGCTGGGTGATTTTAACAGCCCTGAATTGCTGACTTTTAAATTCACCCGTGATGATGAATTAGACGACCAGTTCAAAGTTGCCATGTTAAATCTGGTCAACAACAGCAACAGCTACGACCTATACATTTCAGAAGACGATCAGGCCTTTTCCGACGCCAAGCTGGTTAACAGTGCCAGCTTTAAAGGCCTGACCCAGTTCCAGACTTACGATACCGGCAGTTACATTTTTTACGTCACCAAAGGCGGCGACAAAACCGTGTTATTCAAATCTGATGCTGTGACTTTGAGTTACGAAACCGAATATCTGCTGGTGCTCAGAAGTGCAACCGGCCCTTCTGCCAACAACAAGCTGGCACTGGATTTGGTTGGCAATACCACGACAGTCACCACGCTGGAAGATATCACCAGCAATGCCCAGTTCCGCATTTACAACTCGATCAATGATACCGGCACCGGCAGTGTTTTCCTCGGTGATCTGACCGCGACGCCGGCTATCGCCAAACTGCCAATCGATACCTTAAGTGCTTATACCGAAGTGGTTGCCGGTGATTACCGGGTGAGTCTGACCGATGACAAAGGTACGCTGGTGATGCGTAACGGTCTGATGACGTTAAGTCAGGGCGCAGTGAAATCCGTAGTGTTTTATCTGGACGCCAACGCCAAAGCAGCCGCCATTACCGTGACAGACTCCAAAACACCGCAGGTCTATGACTTTGTGTTTAACGCCGTCAACACTATTCCGGACTATGATCAGGTCAGCCTGTATTTTGTCAAACCTGGCTACACCATGGAAAACACTCCTTATTACGTCACGACGCTGAACTATGCCTCGCAAACCAGTGTCACTTTGCCTGCTGGTGAATACACGATGTTTGTGGTGCATAAAGACAATAACAATAACAAGATCCTGCTGGCGCAAACTGAGCTGACCAAGCTGGTCAGTGGCAGTAACTACCTGTTGGTTGCTGAAAAGGAACAAAACTCTTTAAGTGGTTATAAACTGACGCTGGCGAAATAACCGGCACTCAGGCCATTCAATTGTCAGACGGCACCCTCGGGTGCCGTTTTCGTTGCAGCGGCCGGCTCAACGCTAACAAACTTCGCCCAAAGCTGTGGCCTGCTCAGGTTAATCTTGATTGAGTTTCAACGCCTCTCCCAGTAGTCTGGTCGTATTTGTTTCTAAACATTTCAAACAGGTAGATACAACATGATGACGTGGTTATTTCTGGGCCTTGGCCTGATTTTGTTAGTTGCAGGTGCAGATCTGCTGGTGAAGGGCGCGGCCCGGCTCGCGGGCGCTTTTGGCGTGCCTAGTCTGGTCATCGGTTTGACCGTAGTTGCCTTTGGCACCAGTGCGCCGGAACTGGCGGTCAGTGTGAAAGCTGCTTATGCCGGACAGGCAGAGCTGGCAATTGCGAACGTCGTTGGCAGTAATATTTTTAACGTACTGTTTATACTCGGTGTGGCGGCGCTGATTATGCCGCTGGTGATTTCCAAACAATTGATCCGTCAGGACGTCCCCATTATGGTCGGAGTCTCGTTGCTGGTGATGTGGATGGTGCGCGACCTGCAACTGGATAAAATCGAGTGCGCGGTATTGTTTGCCGGCCTGCTGAGTTACACCTTCTTTCTGTTTAAACAAGGTAAAGCAAAAGGCGCTGAAACCGGCGACGATGAAGTGGAAGCCATGCTGAAAGAACCGCATCCAATGTGGCAAAACCTGTTGTTTGTCGTTGGCGGTTTGGCCTTATTGGTCCTCGGCGCCCGCTGGTTGGTTGAAAGTGCCATCGCGCTGGCCACGGCCTGGGGTGTGAATGAGGCGGTCATTGGTTTGACTATTGTTGCGGCCGGCACCTCTTTACCTGAAGTGGTCACGTCCATAGTGGCCACAATCCGC
>CAMLNG010000508.1 GCA_946481195.1 uncultured Chromatiaceae bacterium | reverse complement strand
TGCCGTAGCGGTCAAACTGGGTCTGATGGTTGGTACCGTGGCGTTATCTGCGCCGGTATTTGCTCAGCAGGCACAGGCTGATGGCGCGAAGAAAGATCAACAGGTTGAAGTGATTCAGGTGCGCGGTATCCGTGCATCGCAGGAAGCCAACTTAAATGCCAAACGTTTCAGCGATACTATCGTTGACGTGGTGACCGCAGAAGATATCGGTAAGTTCCCGGATAAAAACGTGGCGGAATCCCTGCAACGTGTACCGGGTGTGACTATCCAGCGTCAGTTTGGTGAAGGTGCCGGTGTCTCTATCCGCGGTTCAGGCCAGGATTTAACCCTGACCACATTAAATGGCCAGAACGTGGCGTCTACCGGCTGGTTCGTACTGGAACCTGCCCGCCGCAGCTTCAACTATGAATTACTGCCATCTGAACTTGTTGGTAATCTGGAAGTGTACAAAGCTTCTCAGGCGGACCTGAGCGAAGGTGGTATCGGTGGTACTGTAGTGGTTCATACCCGCAAACCACTGGACCTCGATGCCAACACCGCATACGCTTCGATTGAAAGCACTTACCAAAGCGATTCAGACACTAATGACCCGCAGCTGTCAGGTATGTACAGCTGGAAAAACGACGCTGAAACTTTTGGTGCTTTAGTTTCGGCCGTTGTACAGGAACGCAGCCTGCAACGTCAGGGTAACGAAGCATTCTGGGAATGGGGTGCAGGCCCTGTTGGTTTTGAACAGGACCGTAAACGTTCTGCTTACACCGCCACTTTACAGTTCGCGCCAAGCGATAACCTGAATATCGTGTTCAACGCTTTAGACATGCAAATGGAAGCGGACAACACCAACTATGCACTGTGGCTGACTCAGGCTGACAGCAGCTGGGGGACTAGTGTCACTGAAGCATGGATCGGCGGTGACGGTAAAACGCCAAATAAACAAGGTACACAAGCCAAAGGCCCATTGAACGTTGCTTATTATCAGGCGCGTCCACGCGAAGCCACGATGAACTCAGAAGTATACGACCTGAAGTTTGAATACGAAGGCGACGGCTACAAGTGGGCTACCCAGATTGGTGATACTTCATCAACTGGTGGTACTGACTTCGAGATGGTGGTCGACGACGGCACTGGTGGTACACCAATCGTTGGTGGTAAGTATGACTTCACCGGTGGTGGTCAGAGCTGGACACCAGGCAACCTGAATATCGCTGCATATGACCCGGGCTCACTGGCCATGGGTACAGGCCCGAACTTCAATAAAACACCAAAAACCGATGGCGAAAGCTATATCCAGTCTGATTTGACCTTCCCATCGACACTGGGTCCAATCACTGAATTCAAAACCGGTTTCCGTTATGCCGACCACAACACCACCAGCCGTCGTTTTGAATTTATTCAAAAAGCTGGTTTTAATCCGGTCATCTCAACCAAAGACATTCAGGCTGGCTCTATTGATGTCGGCGCTGGCAACTACAGCATCAAGAAATTTGACGTTAACGCACTGAAAGCCTGGGCTAAAGCCAGCATCACCGGTGAAACCGAAGATTTAGGTGCTTACTCAGAAATCACTGAGAAAAATGCTGCGCTGTACGGTATGGCCATTTACAGCACTGACAAAGTCCGCGGTAACTTCGGTGTGCGTTATGTCACGACTGACGCGACCTCGACTTATTATGTCAACAAAGTTCAAACTGAATCGGACGCAGATTATTCTGAGTTCCTGCCAAGCTTCAACATGGTAGTCGACCTGGCGGATGACAAGATCCTGCGTGCTTCAGCTGCCCGTGCACTGGCGCGTCCACAGTATGTCGACATGTACGTGAACCCGAACGTGATGGGCACCAACGATGACACGCCAAACAACCAGCGCTGGATTGTTGGTAACATCGGTCTGAAACCATTTATTTCTGACCAGTTCGACCTGGGCGTTGAATGGTATTACGATGCCAACTCTATGGTGTCTGCTGCTCTGTTCCTGAAAGATGTGAAGAACTTCGTTAACATCGCGCAAGGCACTGCAACTGCTGCAGAAATCCCATTCCCGCTGACTCGTCCGGATGAAGCAGCCAACGGCTGGATCACCGAACAAAAAGGCAACGGTAAAGATGCGTCTATCAGCGGTATCGAGTTACAGCATCAGGCGTACTACGGCAATGGTTTCGGTACCATCGTCAACTATACCTACACAGATACTGAAACTGACAAAGATACTTTCACTGACATGAACCCAATCCTGAGCGACAGTTCACGTCATTCATATAACCTGACCGGTTATTATGAAAACGATCTGTTCCAGGTGCGTGTGGCTTACAACTGGCGTAGTGAATACATGATCCGTGAATCAGGTTCTTACGGTAACCGTCTGCATGACGACTTCGGTTCTCTGGACCTGAGTGCTGTCTATCACGCCACGGATTACCTGGACGTGAAACTGGACGTGAACAACCTGCTGGAAGAAAGTTCTAAACAGTTTGGTAATAACAACAAACAAACCAACTACTCGGGTTTTGCCAAAGGCTTCCCGCTGTATGAATATGAAATGGCCCGCCGTATTTCTTTAGGCGCCAGCTTCAAGTTCTAAGTTGTTGATTGAATGAAAAAAAGGGAAGGAAACTTCCCTTTTTCTTTCTGCGAAAGTGCTGGTCAAAATGCTGTAAAAAGTCAGTTTTAGTGTTTTGACCAACGCTTTTGCAAGACAAGGAACTGCACACTTCGCAAAGCGAATAATCCCTGTCATGCTGCTGTTTTAATCTTTACC
>CAMLNG010000507.1 GCA_946481195.1 uncultured Chromatiaceae bacterium | reverse complement strand
GTGAAGCATTTATGACAGTGATCAAAGGGGAGGCAGCGTCATGTGGCAAGTCTATGTAAAGGAGCTGCTGGAACTGAGCCGCGACCGCAAAACCCTGATGTTTGTGATTTTGCTGCCCGTGCTGATTTTCCCGGTGATATTTGGTCTGATTGGTCTGGTCGCTGCCAATGTCACGGCGAACAAACAGGCGGAAGAGCATCGTTTTGTGATAGTTCATGCCGATCGGGCGCCAGCTTTTGCTGAAAAACTGTTTTATCACAAAAATTTTAAACAAATCACGACAGATCTGACGGAACCCGAAGCGCTGCGTCAGGCTGTGCGCGACGGTCAGTTTGATCTGGCCGTGGTGATCCCGGCTGATTTTGATGCCAGCTCGCCAACCCTTTCGCAAAGCCAGTGGACCGTGATTTATAACACAGCACCTGTACTCGATTTAATTGGCAATTATCTGAAAGATTTGGTGAAAGACTATAGCCGGCAATTACAGCTGGCCCGGCTGGAAGCCGTTGGTATTACCGGCAGTCAGGTTGATGCGGTTTTGGAGCCAATCAAAATCAATAAAATCTCCAGTGCGGAAAACCGTGAGGATCTCGGTGAAAAACTGGGCGGCTGGATAGCTTATTTGTTAGTACCGCTGTGTTTTATGGGCTGTTCTTATCCGGCTATTGATATTGGTGCCGGCGAAAAAGAGCGGGGTACGCTGGAAACACTGTTAATTTGCCCGATCAGCCGGACCAATCTGGTGCTTGGTAAGTTTATGACAGTTCTGACCACCGGTCTTGCCACTGCCCTCATCACCGTATTGAGTTTTGGTGGTTGGGGTTATCTGATAGGGTCTTTGGCCGGCGTTGACGTGATTGCCAAAGCGATGTCGGCTTTAGGGTTAACCGATTTACTGCTGATTTTAGCGATGTTAATTCCGCTCACGATGATTTTCGCCAGCGTGTTGTTGTCGCTGTCTATTTACGCCCGTAGTTTTAAAGAGGCGCAGAATTATGTCGGCCCAATGAGTATTCTGGTGTTTGTGCCGCTGGCGTTGGCATTGTTGCCCGGCGTTGAGCTGACCTGGAAAACTGCACTGATCCCGATGACTAATATCTCGCTTTGTATCAAAGAGTTGGTAAAAGGCACCATCGATATGGGCATTCTGAGCCTGGTGATCGCTTCGACTGTGGTGCTGGCAGGTGTGCTGATCGCAGTTTGTGTGCACTGGTTCCAGCGTGAGAAGGTGTTGTTCCGGTGATCACTGCATTGTTGGCAGAAAACCCGTATGGCGCAGCCGTATTAAACGCCGGTGAGTTACAAGCAGCCGGCGTCAGTGTTGCAGTCTTTAGTCAGTGGCTACAAGTTGAGCTGCCAGCATTGCAGCGGTTTAAACTGTGCTGGCTGACGCTGAATGAGCACGAAACAGCATTTATAGGCCCAGCGCTGGCGCATGGTTTTTCTTATCACCATGTGCAGGACAACATGTTGACTCTGGTGAGACGGCTACAAGCTGATGCTTATTTACCACTTGCCGCTACGCATAGCATTGGCGTCGGCGCAGCGGTGTTTAACACCCAGGGGCAGATCTTACTGGTACAGGAAATTCCGCTGCCGGGGAAAAAGCCTGGTTACTTTAAATTGCCGGGCGGCATGGTAGAAACCCGCGAGCATTTTGTCGCAGCGCTGCAGCGTGAGGTGCTGGAAGAGACAGGGGTTACCGCAACTTTCCAGGGCTGGTTTGCCATGCGGCATCACCATCAGGGCCAGTTTGGTGCATCTAACCTCTATATAGTGGCGAAGCTTTTTAGTGAGCAAACCGATGTCGCACCAGACTATCGCGAGATAGCGGCCGCAGCCTGGTTTGATCCACAGCAGTTTTTACGCGATCCACAAGCGCATCCGTATAACAAATTACTGGTAGAAGCTGCACTTAACAGCCCGCTGTGGCAGATTCGCGATTTACCTGAGTATCAGGCCGGTCCTTTGGGTTTCGAGCTATTTCAGGCATGCAAAAAATAGATCCTGTTAAGATCCAGCGGCTTAGCAACTTCTGTTGATTTATGCTTGAAAAATGAACAAGGCTTAGGCAGGATTTGATGTCCCTACAGCCAACAGGAGTCGGACCTATGACCTCAGAGTTCGTCAAAAAAATCCATCTGGAAACTGCGCAGCGGTATCAGGCGCAAGGCTATAACCGGGACGCGTTAATTTCGCATTTTCGCAAAGTGGCACTGGACGCCGATGAAATCAATGAACTGTTAGAAGCGTTAGAACAACAACCTTGGGCAGAACAACCTTTTCGCGCCCGTCGTTAAAATGTCTTGCTGTTGGATATGCTGCTTTGCGGCATCAAAAAAACCGCCTTTCGGCGGTTTTTTGTTGTTGTATCATTGCTAAATAGAGCCGTTATTGGATCCGGCTGGCCCACAGGTCGTATTCATCGGCTTCTTCAACCACAGCTTTGACCACGTCACCTGGTTTTAAGTTGGTTTCACCGTTTAAATATACAGCGCCGTCAATTTCCGGTGCATCGGCAAAACTACGGCCAATGGCACCTTCATCATCAACTTCGTCAATCAGCACATCGATAGTCCGGCCGATTTTCGCCTGTAAGCGGGCCGCACTGATTTTTTGCTGGGTGGCCATAAATCGATGGTAACGCTCTTCTTTAACTTCTTCCGGCACCGGATCTGGCAATTCGTTGGCTTTGGCGCCTTCAACCGGGCTGTATTTAAAGCAGCCGACGCGATCGAGTTGCGCTTCTTCCAGGAAGTT
>CAMLNG010000506.1 GCA_946481195.1 uncultured Chromatiaceae bacterium | reverse complement strand
CGTGATAAAGTCGCTGCGCCACAATACCAGTAGCCACCAGGTAACAAACCAGAGCCAGAACAGGCAACAAAACAGCCGACATGCAAATAATTCCACTTTGAATGCATCTTTTTACGCATTGTATGGGAAGAGACGACAGATTGACAGAGCCTGAGGCTGACGCTTTGCCGACGCTTTGTTATAATCGCCGCCATTTTTGACAGAACCGGATTTGACCATGTTTGAGAATTTGTCGGATCGCCTGACCCGAACGCTGAAAAATATCAGTGGCCGTGGCCGCCTGACCGAAGACAACATCAAAGAAACCTTGCGTGAAGTGCGCATGGCACTGCTGGAAGCTGACGTGGCGTTGCCCGTTGTGCGCGATTTCGTCAATCAGGTAAAAGAGCGCTCAGTCGGCCTTGAAGTGAGCAAAAGCCTGACGCCGGGCCAGGAATTTCTCAAAATCGTCAAAAAAGCGCTGGAAGAGGCGATGGGGGAAGCCAATGAAGAGCTCACCCTGAATACGCAGCCGCCGGCTGTTGTATTGATGGCGGGTTTACAGGGCGCCGGTAAAACTACATCAGTTGGTAAACTGGCCAAGTTTCTAAAAGAGCGTAAAAAGAAAAAAGTCATGGTGGTGTCGGCCGACGTATACCGCCCTGCAGCGATTAAACAGCTGGAAACTCTGGCCAAAGATGTTGGCGTTGAGTTTTTCCCCAGCGACATTTCGCAAAAGCCAGTTGATATCGCCAATGCAGCGATCAGTGCCGCCAAGTTAGGTTTTTACGACATTCTGTTAGTCGATACCGCCGGCCGTCTGCACGTTGACAGTGAAATGATGGATGAAATCAAAGCGTTACACGCTGCGATTAAACCTATTGAAACTTTGTTTGTCGTCGATGCGATGACAGGTCAGGATGCGGCTAATACCGCCAAAGCGTTTAACGAAGCTTTGCCGCTGACCGGTGTGATCCTGACTAAAGCCGACGGTGATGCGCGGGGTGGTGCAGCCTTATCTATCCGCCATATCACTGGCAAACCGATTAAGTTTATCGGTATGGGCGAGAAAACCGATGCGCTGGAGCCATTCCACCCGGACCGGATCGCATCGCGCATTCTGGGCATGGGCGACGTGCTCAGCCTGATTGAAGAGCTGGAGCAAAAAGTCGATCGTGAGCAGGCGGCAAAAGTCGCAGCTAAGGTGATGAAAGGCCAGGGTTTTAGTCTGGAAGATTTCCGTGACCAGCTGGTGCAGATGCGTAGCATGGGCGGCATGATGTCGATGCTGGACAAACTGCCGGGCATGAAGAATTTGCCAGCTGGTGCCAAAGATCAGATTAACAATAAAAGCTTTAATAAGATGGAAGCCATCATCAACTCGATGACGCCAAAAGAGCGGCAATTTCCTGATTTGATTAAAGGTTCACGCAAAAAACGCATTGCAGCCGGCTCAGGTACACAAGTGCAGGACGTTAATCAGTTATTGAAGCAGTTCACTCAAATGCAGAAAATGATGAAGCAGATGAGTGGCAAAGGCGGCATGATGAAAATGATGCGCGCCATGGGCGGCAAATTACCACCCGGTTTAGGTGGTGGCCGCTAAGGCTGCAGCCGTTTTAAACGTTCAAGGCCATTGCTTGACAATGGCCTTGTTGTTTGTGTCCTGACCCCGGCTGATACGCCTCGTAACTCGATTACCTATTTTGTTTTGCCAGATCTATGCGAGGATCTGCTGGATCCTTGTTGTGGCTTCAGCACTTATCCCAACAGCTTTTCAAGAGCTTATCCACAGATTCATCCACTGCTTTGACTGGCCTGATAACCGGCCGCGAAGCCTGAAAATCCTTGCATTACAACGAAAAACGCGTACAATTCGGCGTCCCTGCGGCCTGACCGCGGGGATTTTGATTTACAAAAACCTGAACGATTGAAATAGAGGACGGTATGGTAACTATTCGTTTACAACGTGGTGGCGCGAAAAAGCGTCCATTTTACCAAGTTGTGGTCGCTGATAGCCGTTTTGCTCGTGATGGCCGTTTCATTGAGCGCGTGGGTTTCTTTAACCCAATCGCCAACGGTACTGAAGAGAAAACGCGCATCGACCTGGACCGCGTTGATCACTGGGTTGCACAAGGTGCATCTCTGAGCGATCGCGTTGCGTCACTGGTAAAAGCTGCTAAAAAAGCTGCTGCTTAATTAGCAAACTGGGTAGGAATTAACCTTGATGGGTAAAGATTTAGTTGTCTTAGGTAAGTTTGGTGCTGTTTACGGTATCAACGGGTGGCTAAAAGTAATTTCCTACACAGATATCCCGGAAGGGATTTTTGATTACACACCCTGGCAGATCCAATCTCAGGGCAAATGGCAACCAGTGCAGATTTCCAGTTGGAAACGCCATAGCAATGGCTTAATCGTCAAACTGGAAGGTGTTAGTGACCGGGATCAGGCACAAGTTTTCGTGAACGCGGAAATCGCTGTGACTCAGACCAGTCTGCCCGCGCTTGATGACGGTGAGTTTTACTGGAAAGACCTGATGGGTCTGACCGTGGTAAACGAAGCCGGTTATGACTTAGGCGTGGTGGATGACATCATGGAAACGGGCTCGAACGACGTTCTCGTCGTGAAGGCAAACCGGACCGATGCATTTGGTAAAAAAGAGCGTTTGGTTCCATTTTTGACTGACTCTGTCATCAAAACTGTGGATAAAACGCAAGGACGAATCATCGTCGATTGGGACCCAGATTTTTAATGTCCGGACAGTCCAATATGTGGTTTGGG
>CAMLNG010000505.1 GCA_946481195.1 uncultured Chromatiaceae bacterium | reverse complement strand
GCTGTGAGGTTTTCTGATAAGGCAGAGCGTTCCAGCGGTCGATGAATGCATTGTATTCTTTGCGGTTAACATGCAGCCATTTGTCGGAAAACGGGACTTCAGGTCGCCAGAAACGGCTTTGCAAATAAGAACCAGGGCCTATGCCCCGGATGGCCAGCAACACACTCATTTCCAGCAGCTGGCGCCACTTCGGTAACTGCGGTTCTTTCAGCTGGTCCAGTGCCTGCCAGCAGCGACGAATATCATGGAGAACTTTTGTCAAAACAGATCCTTGTGAGAACGACACAGCAAACCGCGATATTAACTGATGTGAAGGAACTTGAACAGGCTGCCGGCGCCAGCACAACTGCGGGTCGCAGCGATAAAAATGCCGTTTAAACTTAATCATCGGCGCTGCGGTCAATACAGCTATCGCTGTGGCATAATAGCGCCGCATTCAAGCATCGGAGATAAGGATGACAAGGCTATTACTGAATATCGGACAGCTGCTTTGTGGGCTGACTATGTTGTCCGGGCTGACAATGTTGTCCGGTTGTGGTGGCAGTGGTGGTAGCGCTGCGACGCCGGCACCAACCCCGGTGGTGACGAACAAAACAGTGCAGCTGACCATCAATGGCACCGGCGCTGTGCGCCTCAGTGACGGCCAGACATGCCAGCAAAGCTGTACCTTAACGGTCAGCAGCACCAGTCTTGAATTGACGCCGCAGGCTGCAGAAGCCAGTCAGTTCGACAGCTGGCAACAGGATTGCACCGGAACCGGCAGCTGCCGGCTGGATTTGAGCACTGTGACAGCAGCCAAAGTTGTGGCGAGCTTTGTCCCGCGTAATGTCGATATCCGGCTGAACTCGCAACCCGGTGGCAGTATCGATTACAGCGCCGGTACTATTCGTGGTTCTTGCAGCGACAGCTGTACTGCGACATTCCCTTATGGCACCACAGTTTTATTACAAGCTAAATCAACAACCTATGCCGATTTTACCGGCTGGCAGAATGTCTGTAGCGCTACTGCGACTGCGCCAAGCTGTGAATTTGTGGCCCGGGAGTCGATTAATCTGACCGCGAAGTTTGTCAGCCGCCAGGTGGAGCTACGCATCGTTGTCAGTGGCCAGGGCGAGGTTAATAGTACAGCGCTCACTGCGCCGTGCCGCGGCGATTGCAGTGTCAAAGTCATTGCCGGCAGCACCGTTGAACTTAATGCCGTGCCGGATGCCGGCCAAAGTTTCAGTGGGTTCGGTGCGCCTTGCGGCACTGCAACGCCGTGTAAGCTGACGATGGATGCGAATAAAACCGTCAGTGCCGGATTTGTCGCTGATAAAACATCTGACGGCGCTAACTATATCGTGGTCAGTAATCCAACCGAACAAGCTATTACTAATCTGCCACTGCAGTTTGCCCGGCCTTTTGTCGAGGGCGAAATCACCCAGTTACCGCAGCTGAAACTGGGTGACCAGTTGTTGCCGACTCAGGCTGATGTGAAACAACGTCATGCCGACGGCAGCGTGCGCCACGCCATTATCAGCGTGGTGGTACCGCAAATCCCGGCAAGTGGCAGCGTGCGGCTACAGTTTGTCAATCAGGCTGTGTTGCCGGCGCAGACCGGCCTGAGCGCGCAACAAATGCTCAGCGACGACTTTGATTTTGATGCGCAAATTCAGGCAACTTTTAGCGGTAATCAGGTACAGACCCGCTCAGCCCGCGACATGTTAAGTCAGGGCAAATTCAGTTATTGGGCGCAGGGGCCTGTGGCCACTACAGTGTTAATTGCCGACCACAGTGTCGAGCGCAGCGCTGATTTTGGCAGCGACGCGCATCGCTCCGTGCGACCGTTGTTTTACGCCACCTTTTGGCCTGCTATTAAAAAAGTACAAGTGCGTTTTATTGGTGAAATCACCAATACGCAGGCCTTGCAGGACCAAAGTTACGACCTGACGTTAACCGGCGGCTGGAAGAATCCGCAGCAGCTTTACCAACAAACTGCTGTGCCACATCAGGCGATGACCCGCTGGACCCGGCAATTCTGGCTCGGCACACAGGTTCCGGTTGTGTCGCTGAATCATCAGGTGGGTTATCTGGTACGCACCAAACTGATTCCGAATTTTGATACCAGCCGGAAAATTCCGGAATCAACCATCAGTGCCCGGCATAAATCCTGGCTGACCGCAGACAATAGCCTTTATGGCGGCGGGCAGTGGCAAAAAGCCATGGCGACCGCCGGTGGTCGTCAGGAAATTGGTATCTATCCGTCATGGACAGTGCGCTGGTTATTCAGCGGCGACTGGCGCTTAACTGAGATAGCGCTGCGTCAGGCCGAAATGAGCGGTGGCTGGCCTTATCACGTGCGTGAAGGCGACCCGGAGCGGACTTTTGATGAAGCCAAAACGGTTTCCGGGCTTGGCCGTATCTTATCGATTAATCAGGGTGGCCGGCCGACGGCCTGGCTGACTCGGATAGACTGGCACGAAATTGTCGCCAAAGACAAAATTATCCCGGTGGCGCCGCTTAGCACAACGCGCTGGAACCCTGATGTGGCGCATCATCCGGACATGAGTTCAGCGCAATATCTGCTGACCGGTGATTATTATTTCCTCGAGCAAAGCTGGTTCTCCGCCGCTTATACGACGATGGACAACAATGCCACGGCGAAAAGCAGTACGCTCGGACGAGGCCCGACCGGCAGTGAAGGGGCGTTATACGCTGATGAATCGCGAGCGCAGGGCTGGGCGCTCAGAACCCGCGTGCATACTGCGTCTGTCACCCCGGAT
>CAMLNG010000504.1 GCA_946481195.1 uncultured Chromatiaceae bacterium | reverse complement strand
AATGCAGTTTGTCGCGCTCAGAGAAAATATGGCGCGCGCCGCACAGCAACAGGCCGCCGCCGATTTGCAGCCACAACACGCCGGTGAAAGTTTTGGCGCTGGCATACCGGCACAAATCGACGCCGAATTTGTCCGCAGCGAAATCGCCGCTGGTCGCGCCATTTTGCCGGCCAATATCAATCATCCGGAAGCCGAACCGATGATTATCGGCCGTAATTTTTTGGTTAAAGTGAACGCCAATATCGGCAATTCAGCGGTCAGCTCCAGCATTGAAGAAGAAGTGGAAAAACTGCTGTGGTCCGTACGCTGGGGCGCAGATACCGTGATGGATTTATCCACCGGCCGGCATATTCACCAGACCCGCGAATGGATTTTGCGCAACTCACCGGTGCCGATTGGTACAGTGCCGATTTATCAGGCGCTGGAAAAAGTGCGCGGTGATGTGGAAAAACTCAGCTGGGCGCTGTTTCGAGATACGTTGATCGAGCAGGCCGAGCAAGGTGTGGACTACTTCACCATTCACGCCGGTGTACGCAAAGATTTTATTCCGCTGACGGCTGGGCGTATCACCGGTATCGTCTCGCGCGGCGGCGCAATTGTGGCGCAGTGGTGCCAGCTTCATAACAGCGAAAACTTCCTTTATCAGCATTTTGCTGAGATTTGTCAGATTTGTGCCAAATACGACATATCGTTAAGCCTTGGTGATGGCTTGCGTCCAGGCTGCGTGGCCGATGCCAATGACGAAGCGCAGTTTGCTGAACTGCGTACCCTGGGGGAACTGACCAAAATCGCCTGGGCTTATGACGTGCAGGTGATGATTGAAGGCCCGGGCCATGTGCCGCTGCAATTAGTGCAGGCCAATATGACCGAGCAGCTGAAACATTGCCACGGCGCGCCGTTTTATACCTTAGGGCCGCTTATCACCGACATTTCGCCGGGCTATGACCATATTGCCTCGGGCATAGGGGCTGCGCTCATCGGCTGGTTCGGCTGTGCCATGCTCTGTTATGTCACACCGAAAGAACACTTAGGCCTGCCGGATAAAGAAGATGTGAAACAAGGCTTAATCGCTTACAAAATTGCCGCCCACGCCGCCGATTTAGCCAAAGGCCACCCCGGCGCGCAGCTGCGCGACAACGCCTTATCCAAAGCCCGTTATGAATTCCGCTGGCTCGACCAATTTCATCTGTCACTTGACCCCGACACCGCCAAAGCTTATTACCAGGCGGCATTGCCGGAAGGTGCCGATACGGAGTTTTGCGCTATGTGCGGGCCAAAATTCTGTTCGATGAAACTGAATCAAACCGTCAAAGCCAGTGTGAAAACTGCGGAGGTCGCTGATGTCTGACCCCGGGCTGATTTGGCTGATAGGAGGCTCGGACTGCAGTGCGTTCGCCGGCATTCAGGCGGATTTGGCCACGGCACAAGACTTAGCAGTCCCGGCCGCGACAATACTGACCGCGGTGACGGCCCAACATCAGCGCGCCGTGCTGGCAGTCAATCCGGTGACGCCTGCAGTACTGCAGTCCCAGCTTGATGCGCTGACAGCTGCCGGCCAGATACTGCCGGTTGCGATAAAAATCGGTCTTGTGCCTGATCTTGCCACGCTGGAGTTACTGACCGACTGGCTCAGCCAGTTTAAACAACAACATCAACAAATTTGGCTCATCCTGGATCCGGTCCAAGTGGCCAGCAGCGGCGATGCGCTGCAGCGCCTGAGCCCGGCGGCCTGGGCACCGCTGTTAGCGCTGGTTGATGTGTTGACGCCAAATGCGCCGGAACTGCGGGCACTTGCCGGGTTATCAGCGGACGCTGAGGCAGAACTTGCAGTACAACTGCTGTTCGCGCGCGGCGTCAAAGCCATCTGGCAAAAAGATGGTCACGGCAGCGGTGCCATGCTGCGCGAAAGTCTGTATCTGCATCCGGCAGCAACGCTGGCCTTTAAACACTGGCCAGCACAGGCGCTGCACAACGCCCTGGCCGCCGGCGCACCGTTACTGGCGCTACAACTGGAAAAACCACGCCAAACCGGCAGTTGGCGCGGCACCGGCTGCAGTTTTGCTACCGCGCTCGCCTGCTCTTTGGCGCAGCCGATGTTACTGCCCGACGCCTTAGTGCTGGCAAGTCTTTACTTACAGCAATGTTTGCAGCACCCGGCGACAAAACCACATCAGCTTGGCAGAGCCGGCTGGCCGCAGGCGCTGCAATCACAAGATCATATCGCTTTACGGGGGCCACTCACGGGCGCGAACAGTGTCAACCGCACCACCACCACTGGCTTTGCGCCACTACAGCTGGCGCCGGGGATTTATCCGGTGGTCAGCAGTTTCAGTCAGCTAGTGGAAGTTGCCGCAGCCGGGGTGCGCACGGTGCAGCTACGCGTGAAAACCGGAACTTCGCTGCAGTTGCGCCAGCAACTGCAGGCCGCCATCGCTTTTGCGCAGCAGCATCAGTTACAGCTGTTTATCAATGACCACTGGCAACTGGCTCTCGAACTTGGCGCTTATGGCGTGCACCTTGGCCAGGAAGATTTGTTCACGGCCGATTTGACCGCCATCCATCGCGCCGGCCTGCGTCTTGGTATTTCCACCCACGGTTATCTGGAATTGCTGCAGGCGCTGCGACTACGCCCTTCTTACATCGCACTGGGCCATCTGTTTGCTACGCCGACCAAAGATATGCCGTCGATCCCGCAAGGGCAGCGTCTGCTCGCCCGCCAGCAACGGCTGTGTCAGCAACAGCAGCTCCCGGCAGTGGCCATTGGCGGCATAAACGCGACCCAT
>CAMLNG010000503.1 GCA_946481195.1 uncultured Chromatiaceae bacterium | reverse complement strand
TGTGCTCTGCGGGCTTCAAGCAAAGCCTTTTCCCGCTCCGGTACATAAAGTGGCAATGCATATTGTTGTTTCACCTGCCCGACCTGCGCCGTGACTTTGGCACGAGCGGCCAACAGTTCAACCAGCTGGGTATCAATAGCATCAATCTGGCTGCGCAGCGGTGCCAGTTCAGCTGCCGATGCGGCCTGGGCCGATGTGGAAATACTCATATAAACCTCAGGCGGCCTGGCAGACGCCAAGCATTTGATGATGCAAGCCGGCCAGAAGTTGTGCCGTTGTGGCCCAGTCAATACAGGCATCCGTCACTGACACACCGTACAACTCGGCTTTGCCATTGACGATTTTTTGATTGCCACCGCAAATATTACTTTCCAGCATCAAACCAATAATGGCGTCGTTACCCAGCACCCGTTGCGCCACGACAGCTTCAGCAACCAAAGGCTGGCGATTATGGTCTTTATTTGAGTTACCGTGACTGCAATCCACCACGATACCGCGCGGCAACTGATGTTTGTCCAGCACCGCCACGGCAGCGTTGATACTTTCAGCATCATAATTAGGCTTAGTACCACCACGCAGAATGATATGACCGTCCGGGTTGCCGGCCGTTTGTACCAAAGCGACTTCACCACGTTGGTTGATACCGATAAAACTGTGTGGGCTGGCAGCAGACTGCAGCGCGTTTAAGGCAATATTTAAATTACCATCAGTGCCGTTTTTAAAACCAACCGGCATCGATAAGCCGCTGGCCATTTCGCGGTGCGTCTGACTTTCGACAGTGCGGGCACCGATGGCCGCCCAGGACACTAAATCTGACAGATACTGCGGGCTGATTGGATCTAAAGCTTCAGTCGCAGTTGGTAATTCCATGTCGACCAGTTTCAGCAGCAGCTCGCGGCCACGGGTCAGGCCGGTTTCCAAATCAAAAGAGTCATCCAGATGCGGGTCATTGATATAACCTTTCCAGCCGACTGTGGTGCGTGGTTTTTCAAAATACACCCGCATCACGATGTACAGACTGTCGGCATACTTCAGTTGCAGCTCTTTTAACCGCTTGGCGTAATCAATAGCCGCAACCGGGTCGTGGATAGAGCATGGTCCTGTGATCACCAGTAACCGCTTGTCACGACCATGTACGATATCAGCGATTTCGCGCCGGGCTTGCTGCACAAATAAAGCCCCTTGCTCTGAGAGCGGTAACGCTTTTTTCAACACCAGCGGCGGGCTTAGCGGCTTTTCCGCCAATATCCGTAAATCGTCAACAATTTTGCTCATTTCTGTCGCTCCTTTGTCCGGTAACAGTTCTCTGAGACGTTGTTCCGGGCACAAATCTCACGTGTACACATTTGTGCACACCACGTACTTTATTAGTTACAAACGCCGCCATATTAAAAACACCCAGCTTTTATGTCAACTAAATAAGTCAAGTAATTCGCACCTTACGCGCACCTCACCACTCATCACCACCTTGTAATGTTATGTATACAAAAAGAGCTTCATTCCGTCAGTGACGGCAAAATCTTAGTCAATTAACCCGCGTAAACCTTGTGGCACAAGTATTCGTCGATCGGGCTTGCCTGCCGATAGCAGGCTGTTTACAGTAAGCCAAATACAACTTGAAAGGTGTAGCAGCCAGGTGCGCAAATTACGAGTCTGTCAAAGCATTCCTGTCCTTGGGCTGCTGGCATTTGTCGCCACAGCGCAGGTTCGTGTTGTGACAGAGCACCTGCCGCCTTATCAGATCGATCAAAACGGTGTCGCCGGAGGTTTTGCCACAGAATTGGTGCGGCAGACCTTTGCCGATGCAGGTATTCCCTATCAAATAGAATTCCAGTCCTGGAGCCGGGCTTATCAGCTTGCCTTGCGTGACCCCGATACCTGTATCTACTCCATCTCAAAGAGTAAGGACCGCCAACCACTGTTTCACTGGGTTGGCGAGCTATCGTTTAACAGCACGGCTATCTATGGTTTGACTGATCGTACAGATATTCAGCTGCAGTCTTTGGAGCAGGCCAAAAATTATGTCATTGCCGTCACACGGGATGACGTCACGCACCACTATCTGCTGGCCAAAGGTTTTGTTGAGGGAAAAAATCTTTATGTTCTTGAAAACGTAGCCAATATGCTGAATGTTCTGGCAGGTCGGCGTCAGGGCATCGATTTGGTTGTGATCAATGAAACCATTCTGAAGTATCGGGCTGTTGAGTCTGGAGTCGCTTTTGCAAAATTCAGAAAACTGTTGCCATTGCCTGATTTGCCACTGGATTTTCATCTGGCCTGCAGTCTGAAGACTCCGGCTAGTACAGTAGATAAATTGCGACGTGGTCTGGCAAGGTTGAAGGCTGACGGTCGCTTTAACAAGATAGTAGAGGGCTGGTCAGAGCAAATGCGCTGACCGCCTGAAGCCAGGTTACAGACTCTTTTTCGGTGGCAACGCCACATTGGCAAAAATAAAGCCAGCCACCAATGACATCAGAATTAAAAAAGTCTGTTGCCCCAGATGATCGGTTGCCCCCATCTGCTCGCCGGAAATCAAACTGTTGAGGCCAATATAAGTTTTACTGCCAGGCACCAGTACTATCATGCCCTGCAAAGATACAATACTGGCAGGCGCATTCATCAGACGGGTAAATAAATTACCATACACACCGACGGCAAATGCACCAACAAAAGCGCCCAAAGCTAAATCGAGATAGATACCACCGAGCTGACTGGCTCCATAAGCGATAAAACCAGACATCAGGCCCCAGCTGATATGCTTTTTTCGGGCGCGAAACACAATCACCAGCGAAC
>CAMLNG010000502.1 GCA_946481195.1 uncultured Chromatiaceae bacterium | reverse complement strand
ATTCCCTACACGACGCTCTTCCGATCTGCCGCTGGCAATTGCTTTAATGGAAGAAAACGACACGGCACAAGCTGAAGCCCTGGTGCTCAAAGCAGTGGCACAAGGGTCGCTGCATGCCAAAGTCACGCTGGCAGAATGGTGTTTTCAGCCAAATATCCGGATTAAAACCAGCAAAGCGAACTGCCTGGGCTGGCTAACCGATGCGGCAGATCAGGACTATATCCCGGCATTGCAACTATTACATTTCCTGCATTTCAAGGCACTGATCGCCGGAAAACACCAGGCGGCAGTGACGGAACTGCAGGCTTACATCAACGAACGCGCCGGGCCTGGCATTGCTGAAGTCCAGCTGGCCCGTTATCTGTTACAAGGCAAACTGACGCCACGCGATGCCGCGGCAGCTATCGTCCAGTTACAGGCGGCAGCAAAAGCCGGTCACCCGGATGCCGCCAGTTTTGCCGTTCTGGCACAGGTGGAACATCAGCAACTCGCAGCGGCCACAGGCACGGCACAGCTGAAACAATTGGCGGAGCAAGGCAGCACGACAGCGGCCTATCTGTATGTGTCAGATTTGATGCAACAGCCGGATCTCAGTGCCACAGAGCGCCAGCAGGCACAACAGCTGTTGCGTCAGGCGATGCTGTCCTATCACCCGGAAGCCTTTTATCTGTACGGCTATGGTCTGGAGCGACGCTGGTTCGCTGACGACAGCCTGTCAGCCAATTATTATTACCAACAAGCTGCTGAGCGCTTTTTTGCCCGCGCTATGCTGCGCCTTGGCAATATGTATCGCGATGGCGAATTCGTCAAAGCCGACCCGCTGCAAGCCAGCCGCTGGTTGTATTTGTGTACACGACAAGGTATTGCCGCCTGTGCATTCCATGTCGGTGTGATGCTGGATGACGGCGAGGGGATCAGTGCTGACCCCAGCGCGGCGCTGCGGTTTTATAGCTATGGTGCCGAGCAGGGTTATGCGCCTGCGCTGAACCGGCTGGGTTTATTATATTTGTTTGGCAAAGGCACCAAAGCAGATCCGGTCAAAGCCGTGCAACTGCTGCAACAAGCGGCAACCAAAGGCAGTGTCAGTGCCAGCTATTACCTTGGATTGTTATATTTTGAAGGCAAAGAGGTCAGCCGCGACCTGACCAAAGCCCGACAGTATTTTGAACAGGCGCAGGAACATCCCAAAGCCCGTTACTACCTGGAAAACTGGCAGCAACTGACTGCTCAGCCAAACCAATAAAGCCGGATCGGGCCATCATCCGGCTGCCTTCATGCCCAAAATGGAGCCGATTAGGCTACCTGATAACTCCCTTTACAATATTCTGTAGTCAATTCGTCACTAAATGTAATGCTGCTCGCGGTGGCAATCCCGCCTCAGTTAAGCTTCTGCTTAATTCATTCCGGAGATGTGCCCATGTCTATGATTCGTCGTTCGCTGCCGATGGTAGCCCTGCTGAGTTCTGTTTTAGTTGCCCAACCTGCACTCGCTACTGTGGTTTTGGTGAAAACCAGCCTTGGTAATTTTGAAGTCAACCTGTTTGACCAGTCCACACCAGTGACAGTTACTAACTTCCTCAGTTATGTCAAAGCCGGCAGTTATAACGGCACCTTTATTCACCGCAGTGAACCTGGTTTTGTGATCCAGGGCGGCGGTTTTAAATACAGTGGAAACAATGCAGCACCTTTCAGTGCTGTCGCACAACAAGCACCAATCCGCAATGAACCAAAATGGTCCAACGTACGGGCGACTATTGCGATGGCGAAAGTGGCGGGCGACCCTAATAGCGCGACGAATCAGTGGTTTATCAATCTGGCGGATAACAGTGGCGGCAACCCGCAACTGGACCTGCAAAATTCCGGTTTTACTGTTTTCGGTCAGGTCACCGGCACTGGCATGGAAGTGATTGATGCTATCGCAGCGCTGCCCAACAAACTCAATGCCAGCTTCAACGGCGTGCCACTGCGCAATTACACCAGCGCTGATGCAACAGCGCAGCGTGCGGTGACTCAGGATAATCTGGTGCTGATTGAAAGCATCAGCGTCATCAACAGTGAGGCCAACAGCGCGGCCAGCCTGAATCCAAAAGCCAATACCGCGATTTTACAGCAGCAAAATAACGGTAGCAGCAGTTCAGGTGGCGCTTTCGGGTTTGTATTGCTGGGCTTCGCCGCTTTGCTCGGCCTGGCCCGTCGCCGTTAATTCAATAAGACAATTCCGGCAAAAGCAGGTTGCGGCAGTTGCCGCCGCCTGTTCAGCCTGTAATGGCGGCAGTTGCATACACCAACAAGCAGCGCTCCCCTGAGCAAAACCGCACTTGTTGCTTGCACCACAACGCGGGCACATCAGGGCATTCGCGATATCTTCCGCCATCTTTTAACCTCCGCGGTGCTGCAGATGCAGCTGTAACACGTTGGCCGCAGCGCTGATATGTTGTTGCAACAAGTCTACCGCGGCCTGATGACGCCCCGTCCGCAGATGTTGTAACAGTTCCCGGTGTTCTGCTGCACTTTTGTCGGCATAACCCAGCTGTACTTGCTGAAACCCCAGATACATCGCCACTTTAAGATGCAGTTGTTGCAACAACTGCAGCAAAGTCGGCATGCCACAAGGCTGATATAACAGCAGATGGAATTGCCAGTTCAGTTCACCGTGCAACAACAGGTCATCCGCTGCGGCGTCGGCGGCATTCAGACAGTCTTCAGCAGCCCCCAAAATCGCCTGACTGAGTTGTGGTAAAGCCTGCCGCAGCGCTAAAGGTTCCAGTTGGCTGCGGATCAGGCAAAGCTCCTGTGCTTCG
>CAMLNG010000501.1 GCA_946481195.1 uncultured Chromatiaceae bacterium | reverse complement strand
GGCCGAACGTTTAAGCCTGGCTGGCGAACAGTTGCCGGAAGGCGTAGTGCCGCAACTGGGGCCTGTGTCTTCCATCATGGGCGAAATTCTGCTGCTGGCGATTCCGGCCGACCCGGCACAAGTGAGCCCGATGCTGGTGCGCGAATTCGCCGACTGGGTGGTGCGGCCGCGGCTGTTGAGCATTCCCGGCGTGGCGCAGGTCATTCCGATTGGTGGCGAAGTGCGGCAATACCGGGTCGAGCCTATCGCGTCACAAATGGCGGCGCTGGGGGTGAGCCTGAATCAAATCGAACAGGCACTGACTGGCTTTGGTGCCAACAGCAGCGGTGGTTTTTTAGAAGCGCAGGGCCGCGAGTGGTTGATTCGTAATATTGGCCGCACTACCGACTTGACGGATTTACAGCAGCTGGTCGTCACAGTTCAAAACGACCAGCCGGTGCTGCTCAGCCAGCTGGCTAACGTTGAAGTCGTCGCAGCCACTAAACGCGGTGACGGCGGTTACAAAGGCAAACCGGCGGTGATTTTGTCGGTGCAAAAACAACCGGCGGCTGACAGCGTGGCGCTGACCAAGCAGATTGAAGCCGCTGTAGCGGAACTGAGTAAAGGCTTGCCAGAAGGCGTACAAGCGCCGGTGTTTTTATTTAAACAGGCTGATTTTATTAATAATTCGATTGATAACGTCATCGAGGCGCTGCGCGACGGCGCTATCATGGTCGCCATCATTCTGTTTATGTTTTTACTCAATAGCCGCACCACGGCGATTTCGCTACTGGCGATACCGCTTAGTTTATTAACCGCGGTGCTGGTGTTCCGTTATTTTGGCTTGTCGATTAATACCATGACGCTCGGTGGACTGGCGATTGCGCTTGGTGAGCTGGTCGACGACGCCGTGGTCGACGTGGAAAACGTACTGCGCCGCTTAAAAGAGAATGCGCAAAAAGCCGTGCCGTTGCCGGTGCTTACCGTGATTGCTGATGCATCCGGTGAAGTGCGCAGCGGCGTGGTGTACGCCACCCTGATTGTGGTGCTGGTGTTTGTGCCGCTGTTTGCGTTATCCGGCATTGAAGGGCGGCTGTTCAGCCCGCTTGGTATTGCTTATATCACCTCCATTTTGGCCAGTATGCTGGTGGCAATTACGGTCACACCGGTGCTGTGTTATTACCTGTTGCCCGGCCTTACGCAAAAACAACATGGCGACAGTGCGCTGGTGCGGTTGTTGAAAAAACGCGACGAGCAGCTGCTGCGCTGGTCATTTGGCCATGTCCGTAGTTTGTTGGCGGTGGCGCTGATTGCCGTGGTCGCGGCAGCCAGCACAGTGCCGCTGTTTGCCCGCAGCTTTTTGCCGGCCTTTAACGAAGGCACATTAACTATCAACCTGCTGTTGCAGCCGGGCACGGCGCTTAGTGAATCGAACAAAATCGGCGCTTTGGCTGAACAGTTGTTACTGCAGGTGCCGGAAGTGACACAAGTCGGCCGTCGTACTGGCCGGGCGGAGCTGGATGAACATGCCGAAGGCGTGCATTACGGTGAAATTGACGTCGATCTGAAACCATCAGAGCGGCCGCGCGAGGAAGTGTTAGCCGAGATCCGCCGTGTGTTATCGGTGCTGCCGGGCAGTGTCAGTGTTGGCCAACCCATTTCGCACCGGCTCGACCATTTGTTGTCCGGCGTGCGGGCGCAGATTGCCGTGAAAGTGTTTGGTGACGACCTCGCGACTTTGCGTGCGCTGGGCGCCAGTTTGCAGGCCGACCTTGGCAAAGTGGCCGGTGTGACCGACCTCACGCTGGAAAAACAAGTGCTGATCCCACAGCTGAAAGTACGGGTCGATTATCAAAAAGCCGCCGCTTATGGTGTGGCACCGGGCGAGCTGCTGCATAGCCTGCAGCAACAAATCGACGGCGTGAAGTTAAGCCAGCTGGTCAGCAATGAACGCCGTTTTGATTTGCTGCTGCGCTTGCCGGACGGCGCGCGGGAGCCGCAGGCGTTAAGCGATTTATTAATCCAGACACCCAAAGGCGCAGTGCCGCTGGCGCTGCTGGCCGAAGTGGTGGAATCGGACGGGCCGAATCAAATCAGCCGCGAAAATGGCCGGCGCCGGATTGTGCTGTCGGCAAACGTTGAAGGCCGTGATTTAAGCCATGCGGTGACCGATATCCGCGCAGTACTTGCCGCCAGTCAACTGCCGGAAGGCTATTTTACCGTGCTGGAAGGCCAGTTCCAGGCGCAGGAGGAAGCCTCATCCTTGATTGCATTGTTATCGCTTGGCTCGCTGCTGGCGATGTTGCTGGTGTTGTACAGCCGTTATCAGTCGTTGCGGTTAACGCTGATTATCATGGCGAATATTCCGCTGGCGCTGATTGGCAGTGTGCTGGCGTTGTGGCTCAGCGGTCAGCCGCTGTCGGTAGCGACCCTGGTTGGTTTTATCACGCTGGCCGGTATTGCCACGCGAAACGGTATCTTAAAAATCAGCCATTACATTAACTTATGCCGCTTTGAAGGCGAAGTCTTTGGTCAGGCAATGATTATCCGCGGCTCGTTGGAGCGTTTAACGCCGGTACTGATGACCGCCTTAGTTGCTGCTTTTGCGTTGTTACCGTTGTTATTTTCCGCTGACGCGCCGGGCAAAGAAATTCTGCATCCGGTGGCGGTGGTGATTTTCGGTGGCCTGGTCAGTTCGACTATTCTCGATACTGTGCTGACGCCGCTGATGTTTTGGTTGTGGGGCCGCGAGCCGCTCGAGCGCTTGCTGGCCAATACTGATAAATCTGAAGTGTATTGATAAGGAAGGAATTTTATATGTTCAA
>CAMLNG010000500.1 GCA_946481195.1 uncultured Chromatiaceae bacterium | reverse complement strand
CGTAATCCCTTGCGAAGTAAAGGGTGGTCATCCACCAACATCACACTATAACTGTCGGATTCAGCTGTATCGGTCATATGTTTTTGCTGCTCTGTCATTGCATGGTCCTGTTAGCATCCGGTGAGGTGCCTATTAAGAAATATTCCGTTTGTCTGTATGTTGATTTATATCATGCCCGCGCATTTGACCGAAATGCAGTGGTGATTTTTAACCGCTGAACCCACCACTTCAAAAGTTTGTATCCATCTGTTTTTAGTAAACATTTCCACCAACCCCTGAATAAACCTACCCAATAATAGGTATCTCCAACAAGCTGCTGAGTATTTTTTGCTAACTATTCAGATCCATTGAGAGGATGCTAGCCAGCCTGCATAGTGGCTGTGATACGCAAAAATATGCAGGAGTTTTTATGGCCGATCTAAAACGATGGCAACCAGAAGATGAACAGTTTTGGTCACAAACTGGTAAAGCCATTGCGACACGGAATCTATGGATCTCGATCCCTAGCTTGTTATGCGGTTTTGCCGTCTGGATGTTGTGGAGCATTCTGACCGTTCAGATGCTCAACCTTGGTTTTCCTTACAGTGCCAGTGATTTATTCTCACTGACTGCCATCGCCGGTCTGACCGGTGCCACGCTCCGTATTCCAGCAAGTTTCTTTGTGCGTTTATGCGGTGGTCGATACACGATATTTTTAACGACATCATTATTGATGATCCCCGCTATTGGCACTGGTATCGCTCTACAGGACAAAGAAACGCCATTTTGGGTATTCCAGCTGATGGCACTGTTATCGGGTATTGGTGGGGGTAATTTTGCCGCTTCGATGTCGAATATCAGCTTCTTTTTCCCGAAAAAACAACAAGGCCTTGCCTTGGGCTTAAATGCCGGTCTGGGAAACTTTGGTGTTACCAGCATGCAAATTCTGGTGCCGCTGTTCATGACCTTCGGTGCTTTCACTGTGCTTGGCGGTGGCGACTCCATGACGCTGCAAAAAGCGAGCGGCACCCTGATTGGTGCTATTCCGGCAGGCAGTGAAACCTGGGTACAAAATGGCGGTTTTGTCTGGCTGCTGTTGTTAGTGCCATTAGCGTTTGCCACCTGGTTTGGCATGAACAACATCAATACCGATGAAGTAACGCCAAAACTACCATCCGCGCCTGTGTCTTTTGCGATCCAACTCTCTATGTTAGCTATCGGATTTTTAACTGCCATTGCAGGCTTGTGGTTGATGCTACCAGCCACTGCGAACGGTTCAGGCTTTGGCATCCCGAAAGAGCTGGTGTTAGTAGCGGTATTGTTTGCCACAGTCTTTCTGCTGAAACTGCTGCCTGGCGCTATCAGAGCCAGTTTAGAACGTCAGTATCAAATCTTTGGTAACAAACACACCTGGGTGCTGAGCGTATTATACGTGATGACGTTCGGCTCATTTATTGGGTTTTCTGCAGCGTTCCCCCTGTCTATTCAAGTCATTTTTGGTTACAGCCATCAACTGGTAGACGGCGTCATGACACACACCACGGTGAATCCAAATGCACCCAGCGCTTTGACTTATGCATGGATAGCACCATTTATCGGCGCGCTTATTCGTCCTGTCGGTGGTTGGCTGGCGGATAAACTGGGCGGTGCCTTTGTGACTCAATTGTGTTCTGTCGTCATGATTGTCTGTGCACTCGGAGCTGGCTACTACATGCAACAGGCCTATCAATCCGCAACGCCAGAGCAATTTTTCATGCCATTCTTTTTAATCTTTTTGGGCCTGTTTGCTGCCAGCGGTATCGGTAATGGTTCAACATTCCGCACAATTGCGGTTGTCTTTCCGAAAGAACAGGCAGGCCCGGTATTAGGCTGGACATCTGCGGTCGCTGCTTATGGCGCGTTTTATATTCCTCAGGTGTTTGGTGAACAAATTAAAGCGGCGACGCCAGAATATGCAATGGTCGGTTTTGCAGTGTTCTACGCTATTTGCTTGGTACTGAACTGGTTCTTTTACCTGCGTAAAAACGGCGAGTTTTATAATCCGTAGAACAATCAAAAGTACGTTTTGAACGAGAGAAAAAGCCAGCTTCAGATTACCTGTGGTTGGCTTTTTGACCCGGCCAAAGGTTCGGCCACTGGCTTTATCGCCAAGTACATCAGTAAAAATATTGATGGTGTTGGTTTGGATGAAGATATCGTCATTTCAGAATTAAAACTTCTATAAATCTGCTAGAAAATTCTCTTCCAGGCGTAAAAAACCACTTGAGACACATTTAAGTGATTGATTTATATGGTGAACCAGTCAGGATTGCTCGGCATTTCCTGCGCCTCGCCCTTCGGGCCGTCTTCGCAAGCTAAGACGTTCAAAAACGCTCCCTGCGTTTTACTCGTATCATCCTGATACTCGCCCTGACGGGCCAGCGGGGCTGTTCCAGTTTGCTCCAGGCAAACTGGTGGTCGAACAACAGGTTCTCATCCGACAGGGTGCTATAAACGCAAAAACCGCCGAAAGGCGGTTTTGACCCGAAACATTGTGACAGCATCCCGTCAGGATTCACTCGCGCCATCCCTGGCGCTCGCCCTTCGGGCGCCGCTGCGCGACGTGCCAAACGGCTGTCCTGCGTGCTACTCGTATCATCCTGATACTCGCCCTCGCGGGCCAGCAGGGCTGTTCCAGTTTGCTCCAGGCAAACTGGTGGTCGAAGAAGGTTCAAATCTGCGGGAAGCACCAACAAAAAAACCGCCAAATGGCGGTTTATTTGTTGGCGCACCCGTCAGGATTCGAACCTGAGACCTCTGCCTCCGGAGGGCAGCGCTCTATCCAGCTGA
>CAMLNG010000499.1 GCA_946481195.1 uncultured Chromatiaceae bacterium | reverse complement strand
CGCCGGCGACCCGGTGTCCGCGCTGGTACAGTGGTTACGGTTGCCGCCCCAGGAACAAAAAGCCGCCGACGGCCTGACACCAGAGCTGGTGCAGGCGCTGGAAAAACGCCGGTTGTCGCGCAATGAAAATATCAGCATTGGCGCCGCGCTCGCCGTCAAACTTGGCCATGAGCGGGTCTATCCGGTCGACGACCATACCGGCGACCGCGCTATAGGCGTGATGGATGAAAAAGTCTTTGGCGCAGAGATGGCGAAAGTCTGGAACAACGCTGCCGCGACCCAACGTAAAAATGGTTTTGAGCAACGCCTGCAGCAAATCGGCAGCGACTCATCCGCCAGTTTACTGGATTGGTACCGCGAGCTGAATGCGCCGCTGGAAAGCCAGCTGGCAGTGGCTGGTGATTTTGGCGCTGCGGCTGGCGATACACAAAGCGGTCAGTCCGGCCGCAAATATCTGGCGTATTGGGAAACCCGCAATATGCGGATGGTCGCCAATATCCGCGAAATCACCGGCGCCCACAGCAAAGTGTTGGCGATTGTCGGCTCGGCGCACAAAGCCTATTACGAGCGTTACCTTGGCGTCAGCAGCGACGTCGAACTGGTCGATACCAGCCGGTTGTTACAATAACTTCCATCTGACTAAGGCCGGTTTTTCACCGGCCTGAGACTTGCGAAAACATCTGTATTTATATACAGTTCCTACTTATCCTTATGCAGCATTGATCCGGGCAGCACCCTCAGCCATATTGCTCTCGCCCGATATAAACAGAGACTGTGATGAATAAAATCGATATCCGCGGTGCCCGTACTCACAACCTGAAAAATATTTCGCTGGAAATTCCCCGCGACAAACTGATTGTGATCACCGGGTTGTCCGGCTCAGGCAAATCCTCGCTGGCCTTTGATACGCTGTACGCCGAGGGCCAGCGCCGTTATGTTGAATCCTTGTCGGCCTACGCCCGCCAATTCCTCAGCCTGATGGAAAAACCCGACGTCGACCATATCGAAGGTCTGTCGCCGGCGATTTCGATTGAACAAAAATCCACGTCACACAACCCGCGCTCGACTGTCGGCACTATCACGGAAATTTACGACTATCTGCGCCTGTTATTCGCCCGCGTCGGTGAACCACGTTGCCCGACCCACAATCTGCCGCTGGCGGCACAGACCATCAGCGAGATGGTCGACAAAGTGGTGTCGTTTCCGGAAGGCAGCAAATTAATGGTACTGGCACCCGTGGTGCAGGACCGCAAAGGCGAACACGTCAAAACGCTGGAAAACTTAGCGGCACAGGGTTATATCCGCGCCCGCATCAACGGCGAAGTCTGTGATTTATCCGATCCGCCAAAGCTCGACTTACACAAAAAACACACCATCGAAGTGGTGATCGACCGGATCAAAGTGCGCGACGACATCAAGCAGCGGCTGGCCGAAAGCTTTGAAACTGCGCTCGAGTTATCCGGCGGCATCGCCAAAGTAGCGTCGATGGATGACCCGTCCGCTGAAGAGTTGATTTTCTCCGCCAATTTCGCCTGCCCAACCTGCGGTTATTCGATGGCGGAACTGGAGCCGCGGTTATTTTCTTTTAACAACCCGGCCGGCGCCTGTACCGCCTGTGACGGCCTTGGCGTTAAGCAATATTTCGACGCCAACAAAGTGATTGTCGATGCCAGCTTAAGCCTGGCCGGCGGCGCTATTCGTGGCTGGGATAAACGCAATTTCTATTATTTCCAGATGCTGAAATCATTGGCTGAACATTATGGTTTTGATGTCGACGCGCCTTTTCAGAGCCTGAAGCCCGAGCAGCAACAAGCCATCTTAAGCGGCAGCGGGCGCAAAGAGATTGAATTCAAATACTTAAACGACCGCGGCGACATTGTGCTGCGCAAACATCCGTTTGAAGGCATTTTGCCGAATATGGAGCGGCGTTATCACGAAACCGAATCCAATGCGGTGCGGGAAGAGTTGGCGAAGTATCTCGCCACCACCACTTGTCCGGTCTGTGACGGGTCACGCCTGCGCGAAGAAGCGCGCCATGTGTTTATCGGCAAAACCAATCTGCCAAAAATAGTCGAACTGTCGATTGGCGACTGCCACCGCTTTTTCTCTGAGCTGACACTGAGCGGGCAAAAAGCCAAGATCGCCGAAAAAGTACTCAAAGAAATTCAGGACCGGCTGATGTTTCTGGTCAATGTCGGCCTGAATTATCTTAACCTGTCACGCAGCGCCGAGACTTTATCCGGCGGTGAAGCGCAGCGGATTCGCCTGGCCAGCCAAATCGGCGCCGGTTTGGTCGGCGTGATGTACGTGCTGGACGAGCCGTCGATTGGTTTACATCAACGCGACAACGATCGCTTGCTCGGCACCCTGACGCACCTGCGCGATTTGGGTAATACCGTGATTGTGGTCGAACACGACGAAGACGCAGTGCGCCTTGCCGACCATATCATCGACATAGGCCCTGGCGCCGGTGTGCATGGCGGTAATATCGTGGCGCAGGGCACGCTCGCCGATATCGAAGCGTCGCCTGAGTCGCTGACCGGCCAGTATCTATCCGGCACGCGCAAAATCGCGGTGCCCGACACGCGGCATAAAGGTAAAAAAGGCAAAGAGCTCAAAGTATTAGGCGCCACCGGCAATAACCTGAAAAACGTCGACCTGAGCATTCCATTCGGCGTGCTGACCTGTATCACCGGGGTGTCCGGCTCCGGCAAATCGACGCTGATCAACGACACGCTGTTCCGTGTTGCACACAAAGTGTTGAATAAAGGCGAAGGCGACGACCCGGCGCCACACCGCGCTATTGAGGGCCTGGA
>CAMLNG010000498.1 GCA_946481195.1 uncultured Chromatiaceae bacterium | reverse complement strand
AATCGCCGCCATCATTTCTTTCACTGTGGTTTTGCCGACACTGCCGGTCACGGCCACAGTTTTGAGTTTCAGTTTACTTTTAACCAGTGCACCGAGCTGCCCCAGTGCCAGGCGGGTGTCTGCCACTATTAATTGTGGGACCGGCACATCCAGGTGCCGGGTCACCACCAGCGCACAGGCTCCTTTATTCACCACTTCTTCGGCAAACTTATGGCCGTCAAAATTTGGACCTTGCAGGGCAATAAATAAATCGCCGGGCTGAATATTCCGGCTGTCGGTACTGACACTGTTCACAGCGATATCTGCACCAATCAGCTGGGCTGATAATGCTGTAGCAATGTCACTGGTCATTAAGGTGATCATCAGCTCATCTCCGCCAATAAATCATTGATAAATCTACGTTCGTCATAATCCCGCACCTGGTTTCCCAATATCTGATAAGTCTCGTGGCCTTTACCGGCCACCAGAATCATGTCGTGCGCGTGGGCTTCGATCAGGGCCAGTTTAATGGCAGATTCCCGATCAGGTTCGATCTGGCAGTTGGCGCCGGTTTGCATTCCGGCAGCAATGTCTTTACAGATATCGAGTACAGCTTCAGTGCGGGGGTTGTCGGCGGTAATGATAACATGATCTGCGTGTTGTTCGGCGATTTGTCCCATTAAAGGCCGTTTGCCTTTATCACGATCGCCACCGCAGCCAAACACACACCAGATCCGGCCCCGGCATTGTTGCCGCAGTGCCTGCAGACTTTGCATCAGGGCATCTGGTGTATGGGCATAATCAACCACCAGCGCGACATCATCGGGGAATTGCCACATTTCCATCCGGCCAGCCACGGCTTTGAGCTTTTTCACCGCATCCAGAATGGCCGATAACTTGTGGCCACACTGCACTAAGGCACCAATAGCGGCCAGCACATTCTGGACGTTAAATTCAGCCAACAGCGGAATATGTATATCGTGATTACCCAGATGACTATGCAACCGTAAGTTAAAACCTTTGCCGTCGGAACGCAGCTGGTCATAACTCAGATATTGACTGTAACCGGCGCAGTCGCTGCTGCGGCCGTACACTAACAATGGCACCTGACATTGTTGCGCCAGTGTTTTACCAAAGTCATCAGACACGTTAATCACCGCGGTTTGGCAAAGCTCCGGGCTGAACAACAACGCTTTAGCGGCGCCATAAGCCTCCATAGTGCCGTGATAATCCAGGTGGTCGCGACTTAAGTTGGTAAAAACCGCCACTTTAAACTGCAAACCAGCAACGCGTTGTTGCACCAGCGCATGCGAGGACACTTCCATCGCAGTGCGCAGCTGCCCTTGCTCGCAGGCGTGGTAAAAAATCCGGTGTAAGTCGGCAAGGTGCGGTGTGGTGTTTTGCAATGGGGTCAGATTGCGGTAAGAACCGTAACCCAAAGTACCGACCACGCCTGCTGGTTTGCCGAGTAAATCAGACAACTGATTGACAAAAATCGCTGTACTGGACTTACCGTTCGTCCCGGTAATGCCAATCAGTTCCTGCCGTTTGGCAGCATCCTGATAAAAGCTGCTCAGCAGTTGTGGCAGGATACTGAGCATATCCGGCCAGACACAAACCTGTGGTTCCAGCGCCAGTTGCGCATCGGTGTCCACCAGGCTGTCCGTCAGAATGAAGGCTGCGCCCTGTTGCAGCGCCTGACGGATAAATCGATTGCCATGACCGCCGACACCAGGCAACGCCAGAAAAATATCACCAGCTTTCAATTGTTTAGTGTTGTACTGTAAATCAGCAGTCAGGTTTAATTCTGGCAGCTTCTCTAACGCACAAAGCGACTGCCCTGCGGCAGTCGCTTTGAACGGAGTCAACCAGCGCTGAAGTCGGTTAACCTGCATCGGGACCTCCGGTCACCTTAGTAATACGGCTGTCATTGCCGTCCGGTGGTAAATTCAGCAACTGCATCGCAGCGCCCATCACGGTGCTGAATACAGGCGCTGCTACTTCACCGCCATAATAATAATCGCCACTTGGCTCATTGATGATCACCACACAAGCCAGGCGCGGACTTGAAATCGGGCCTATGCCGGCAAACGAACCGATATAGTCGTTACCATAACCACCGGCTACAGCTTTTTTCGCAGTACCGGTTTTGCCACCAACGCGATAACCTGGGACTTTGGCCTTGGTCGCAGTACCACCTTTTTCGGTGACTTGCTCCAGCATTTCGACCATCGCATCAGCATATTGCTCTGAGACTACTTGTTTGCCGGCCGGCGGTTGCTCGGTTTTTAATAAAGTCAGCGGCCGGACCACACCACCGTTGGCAATGGCGGAATACATTTTAGCCAGCTGGACTGCGGTAACCGACAAACCATAACCGAAGGATAAAGTGGCACGCTCATGATCTGACCAGCGTGAGCGTTCACGTAACATACCGGCACTTTCACCAATCAAGCCCAGGCCAGTTTCCGAACCTATCCCCATCTCGTAATACATATCCAGCAAATCTTCATGTGGCATGCCAAGGGCAAGCTTAGTCACGCCGATATTGGATGATTTACGCATAATACCGGTCAGGTCCAGGTCGCCATAACCATTGGTGTCCTGCACTCGACGGCCGCCTACCATGATGGCGCCGTAGCCGGTGGAAATCACGGTATTCATATTGGCAGTGCCATTTTCCAGCGCAGCCAGCACCGGTAATGGTTTGATGGTTGAACCCGGTTCAAAAGTGTCGGTGATAGCACGGTTACGGAACCGGTGCACTGCCGTGTTCTTGCGGTTATTCGGGTTATATGACGGGCTATTGACCATTGCCAGCACTTCACCGGTATGAAC
>CAMLNG010000497.1 GCA_946481195.1 uncultured Chromatiaceae bacterium | reverse complement strand
TTCCAGAAATAACCATGATGCACCAGTACCGCATCGGCTTGTTCCGCCACAGCCCGGTCTAACAAGGCCTGGGATGCGGTGACCCCGGTCAGGATTTTCCGCACCTGCGCTTTTCCTTCAACCTGTAAACCGTTTGGACAATAGTCTCGCACCCGGCCCGACTCTAATTTATTGTTTAGCAACTGCAACAGTTCGTCACGATGCGCCATCTGAAGGCTCCTTTGGTTGCAGCGCAGCAAGTTTGTTTTTAGCACTTATCCACTGCGCCATAAATTTGGTACTGCGATGATGATGATACTTTAACATGTTGCCGGTAAAACTTTGCTGACGGTGCTGTGACAGCTGTTGCTGTACCGCAAAGAGCTGCTGCCAGACCTGCGGTATCAGCTCAGCCGCGTTGAATTGCGCAAGGCACAAACCAGCTTTTTGCCGGGCAGCCAGCCACAGCGTCTGGTCCTGATATAATGCGACGGCTGACGCAATAAAAGCCTCATCATCATCAGCCACAATACCGGGGAAATCCTGATAGTCCGCGCTGTGACTGATACCTTCCGCACCAATCCCGGTAGTCACGACCGGTGTGCCAAAACCCATCGCATCAATAATTTTACCCTTTAAGCCGGCACCAAAACTGAGTGGCGCCAGGCAAACCCGATAATTTAGAAATGCGTCTGATGCCTCAGCAGCCCAGCCTTTGATAAAAAAGCCTTGTTTCGGCGCATGCAGTTGTGTGGCTTTTGGCGGTGGATAAGCACCATAAATATGCAATTCAGCCTGTGGCAACTGTTTGCGCAGCACCGGCCACAGCCGTTTTAAGCGCAGTACCGCCTGCCAGTTCGGTTCATGGCGAAAGTTGCCAATAAAACTGAAGTGTTGCCGCTCTGCAAAACTGCTACTGCTATCAATCTCACAGTTTTCGATAAAAAACGGACAATATATGAGCTGCGCAGCCGGCACCTGATAAAAATCAGTCAGTAACTGCAGCTCAGCGCGGGAAATGGTCAGCGTCAGGTCGCAGCGATGAATCGCGGCAATTTCGCGTAGTGCCAGTTCACCGGTCAAATCTGCGGGGTCAACCGGGCGCTGCTCATTAAACGCCTGCTGGCGCGCAAAGCGCAAACAATGCAGATCTTCGCTATCGAGCAGTTTCAGTGCCTGCGGGCAAATCTCATCCACCCACCAGCCAAACTGTTCTTCCAGCATGAAACGATCAAACAACACAGCCGCCGGCTGCCATTGCCGTAACTGCACGGCGAAACTGTCACAATTGAGGGCTATATTGACTTCTTCGATGCCAAACTGACTTAAGTCAAACCGATGTGGCGATTTGTCTGCAGCACTGGCAAACACCACCTGCCAGCCTTGTCGCTGAAACAACTGCAACAAGCTCAGCATGCGCCAGCCAGCGGCAGAAGATTTCGGTTCTGGCCAGACATAGCCCAGCACCAGCAATAACGGCATAAGTTCTCTCCATTTGCCGCGCATTGTAACCGTTTCAGCAGCCAGAGCAATCGACCAGACTGTAATGCATGGACAGAAATGTGGTAAGCTGAGCGGACCAGATACTAATAAGAATGATTTCGATGGACTTAAGATATCAGGGGCATGACGAACTGTTTCATGCGCTGAGCCACGCACTGGGAGCGTTTTTGAGCGTCATTGGCCTGGTGCTGATGTTGCAATCTGTGCCGCCGGCACAACCCGCTGCATTAGCCGCAGTGATTGCCTTTGGCTTCAGTCTGATATTGCTGTATAGCTGCTCAGCCTTCTACCATGCCTGCACTGACGCCAAACAAAAGGCTTTTTGGCGCAAACTGGACCACAGTGCCATTTATCTGTTGATAGCCGGAACTTATACGCCATTTACGCTGATTAGCCTCAAAGACAGCTGGGGTTTTTATCTGGTGCTGGTAGTTTGGGGCATTGCCCTGATCGGCGTGGCAATGGAATTTGTCGCCCATCTTAAATTTAAAAAACTCAGCCTGATCTTATATTTGTTAATGGGCTGGCTGGTCGTGATTGCGGCAGAACCGATGCTGGAGCATGTGCCGGCTGACGGCCTGTGGTGGTTGCTGGCAGGAGGTCTGTGTTATTCCGGCGGTGTCGTGTTTTACCTGTGGCACCGGCTGCGGTTTCATCACCTGATTTGGCACTGTTTTGTGATGGCTGGCAGTGCTTGTCACTTCTGGTCAGTGTACCGGTATGTGCTGCCTCACCAGGTTTAGTCAAACAGGCTCAAGCGGCACCACATTGGTTAGCCGGTTTAATCGGATCCAGAAAGTGGTACCGACATGCTCGGTACTACTGAACCCAATTTGACCACCGTGACTTTCAATGATGCGTTTACAAATCGTTAGTCCAAGCCCGGTTCCTTCTTTAGACCTGCTATCCGACGCATCAGCCTGTGAGAATTTTTCAAAAATCCGCGATCTAAAGGCCTCCGGGATCCCCTGTCCCTCATCTATCACTTCCAGCCGGATAGCATCCGGCTGCGATAACAAACGCAGAATGACCGGCCGCTGTGGGGCAGAAAACTTCACCGCATTCGACAACAGATTATCCAGCACCTGACGCAGCCGCAATGCGTCTGCCAAAGTTTGCACAGTCGGTTCGTGCGGCAGTTGCAATTCGACGCTCACCTGATAGCGCAAAGCATAACTTTGGATCCCCTCAACAGCCTGGCGGCACAAATCTGCAAGATCGACGGGCTTGAGCTGCAAAGCAAATTTGCCCGCTTCAAACTTCTGTACATCTAATAAGTCATTGATCAGCTGTGAAAGCCGCTCGCAGTTTTGTAAGGCGGTTTCGACCAGTTGGCGGTAAGCGTC
>CAMLNG010000496.1 GCA_946481195.1 uncultured Chromatiaceae bacterium | reverse complement strand
TTAGTCATATTCCTGCTCCTACACTGTTTTATCCGGTAGCTGCCTATCGGTGCAGACATCCAACAAGGAGTGGTGTGATGGTTGAATCGGAGCTCATTCAGGTACGTCATTTATTTCGTCAACCGCCAACACAAGTATTTGACCACTGGCTGGCCGAACATCAGGCTGGCCGCTGGATGTTTGCTACGCCACAGGGCCGGATGCACCATCTGCAGCTGGAATTCACGCCAAACCGGCAGTTCCGTGTCATCGAACAGTTCAACGGGCGCCATTGGGTCCATACCGCCGAATATCATCAAATCCTGCGCCCGCACCTGTTGCTGTTCAGCTGCACCACCACCGCCAACTGTACCCAGCCAGGCCTTAGTGAACCCGACATGGTGCAGTTGCAGTTTCAGCCTCATCCGCTTGGTTGTGAACTGGTACTGAGCCATCAGACCTCAAAGCAATGGGCTGCATACCGTCAGCGCTTAATTGAAGGCTGGACCCATATTTTTGCCGGGCTGATGGCGGAATTAAATGACCTGGAGTATCAGCCCGGTGAGATCCTGAATTAAGTGCGGCCAACGGGCCGCTTGGTTATAATCGCCGACTTTGCCCGCCAGTGCCGGAGTTCTGATGTATCGTTGCCCGCTTTGTCATCAACCATTGAATCAGCAAACCAGTGCCTGGCGCTGCCAGCAAGGTCACCAATTTGATATCGCACGGGAAGGTTATGTCAATTTGCTGCCGGTGCAACACAAGAAGTCGCTGGCCCCGGGCGATAATGCTGAGATGATCCAGGCCCGCCGCGCTTTTCTCGATGCCGGTCATTATCAGTTTTTATCGGATGCCATCAACCGCCAGCTGGCTGAAGTACTAAAACACAGCGATACATTGCTGGATCTGGGCTGCGGTGAAGGTTATTACAGTGCCAGAGCCGCGGCTGTATTGACCGGCGTGCAGGTGTATGGCCTCGATATCTCCAAAACCGCAGTGCGTTATGCCGCCAAACGCTATCAAAACCTGGGTAGTTGTGTCGCCAGCAGCTATGCCCTGCCATTTAACGATGGCGTTTTTGCCGGACTCTTGCGGATCTACGCACCCTCTGATGCCGGCGAGATGGCCCGGGTGCTGCGATCCGGCGGTTATTTGCTGACAGTCAGCCCGGCACCGGAACATTTACTGCAATTCAAACAACAGGCTTACGCCGAAGTCCGGTTGCATCCTGACTTTGTCAAAGACGAAGCGGGTTTCCGCCATCTGCAGCGCCAACGGTTACAAGCGCTTTGGCAGGCGCCAGATGCCGCAACCATGCTGCAGCTGATTGAGATGACTCCGTTAGCCTACAAACTCAATCATCAGATGCGCGAAACGCTATGCCAGCAATTGCCGGCCATCCAGCTGGATTTTTATCTCGATTTGTATCAGAAGGACTAACAGCGGCGCCACACTCTATGGTGCGAATCAATAGAACCCGACGCGGTTTGCTGCACAAAGCCCGCGTCGGTCTGCTTTATCTTTGTTTGGTTGCGGGTTTTGTCGCTGGTTTCTTCTGTGTTGGCTTTTTCGGCGCTGGTTTTTTCCTGGCCGCTGGCTTTTGCGTCTTTTTCGTCAGCTTCTTCACCGGTTTTTTACCAGCTTTTTTCGGCGGTACCGGCACTGCCTGCGCTGGTGTATCCAGCATCTGATGCCAGAAATAGCTGCCAAGTTCGGCCACAGCGTTGGTCTGGGCATTCACCAGCACAGCCACGCCTAAACCGGCGTCCGGCGAATAAGACATATCAGTGCGATAGCCGCGCACCAGGCCGCCATGGTGATAAACCGTATTATTGCCAAACTGATAAATCCGCAAGCCCAGACCATAGTGCGCAGTGGTGACATAAGGCCCATAAGTGCGGCCCTGCAGGTTATCCGCGGTTTTTACTCTCGGTGTCTGCAGATCTTTTAATACTGCGGCCGACAGCACCTGCGGTCTGTGACCAAGCCGGGCAATGAGCCATTTACCCATATCCATTGCGCTGGCATTGACGCCGGCCGCCGGATTGACGCGGTAATAAGTCGGTACCACTTTGGTTTCGGCCCAGCCCTGACGGGTGCCAATATGCGGCATGGCGCGGTTTTTACTGGCCAGGAAGCCTGCATAACCGACACTGGCGGTATGCATCTGCAGCGGTTTAAAAATACGCTGGTCTAGCAGCTTTTCATAAGGCTGGCCGGTGGTTTTCAGCAGCACAGTTTCAATCTGGCTAAACAACACATTCTGGTAGCCATAACAACGGCCAGGCACACAACGCGGGTTGATGTTCTGAAATTTGGGCAGGATTTGCGCCGGCGTCTGACCGGCTTCAATCAGCTCGTCAAAAGCGTTGTCGACTAAGCCTGCGTTCTGGCCAAGCAAATGTTCCACTTTGAGTTGCGCCGTCATCGCCTGACTGCGGAACTGCAGCCCCGGCACGTAACGGGTGACACGGTCATTCCAGTCGAAACGGCCTTCATGCTCAACCTGAGCCGCAAGGCCAGCAGCAAAGGTTTTAGAGACCGAAGCTAAACGAAAAATAGTATTGGCATCGACTGGCGTTTTGCTGCCAACAGAACGCACGCCGTAAGCACCAACCCGCACAATCCGGTCATCTTTCACGATGACGTACACAGCGCCAGGCACCCGGTTTTTGGCCATTTTTTGCTGAAATTCGCGGTGAAACTGATTGGCGAACTCGTCGACAGAAGGGGCAGAACACACAGAACCCGCCCATAACAACAGGCCTGCGACTGCAGTAAATTTCCACATAGACAAATATCCTGTCCCGCGGTCACAGGGGGCAGCTCAGGCCTGCCTAAGAGCAATGTCAAAACAA
>CAMLNG010000495.1 GCA_946481195.1 uncultured Chromatiaceae bacterium | reverse complement strand
CCTGCAATTACAGTTTGAGATCGATGCAACACAAGGGCTGTGGCTGCAAGCGGACCCGTTCCGGCTGCGCCAAATCATGCTGAACCTGCTGAGCAATGCCGTCAAATTTACCGCTCAGGGCAAGATTTGGCTCAGCGCGCAAGCCTGCGCAGACCAGGCTATCAGCATCAGCGTGCGGGATGAAGGCATTGGGATCAGCACAGCACAACTGCCGCTGCTGTTCGGCGCTTTTTCGCAGGCAGATTCCAGCACCAGCCGCACTTTTGGTGGGACTGGCCTTGGACTTTACATCAGTAAACAATTGGCAGATGCGATGCAAATGCAGCTGACAGTCAGCAGTCAAATTGGCCAGGGTTCTACCTTTAGTTTACAAGTTCCGCCCCATTTACTCAGTACCGGCGCGCCGCAACTGCCGGCAGAGTTTACTGGTCCAGTTGCCGATATCCAGTTACAACCTGCCCGGGTGCTGATTGTCGACGATGTTGCCGACATCCGCGCCTTACTGGCCTCCTATTTAGCGGAGCAGCCATTACAACTGAGTTTTGCCGCCGATGGTAAAGCAGCCGTAGCGCTGTGCCGGCAACAGCAGTTTGACCTTATCATCATGGACCAGCAGATGCCCGAACTGGATGGCGCTGAAGCTAGCCGGCAAATCCGGGCGCTTGGCTTGCATACACCTATCCTGTCACTGAGTGCTGATGTCTTTGATGATGCACAGAGAGCCACTGCCGGCTTGTTCTGCCGCACCATGAATAAACCTTTTTCCCGCCAGCAGCTGTTGAATTGCCTGGCAGAGATCCAGACCGAATATCCACCGCAGCAGCTAACAATCACAGCGAAGGCCGTGCCGGCCCCCACAGTCGGCACCGATGATGAATTACTTGATGAGTACCGGCAAAGCTTACCGCCGCTGGCTGATCAACTGGAACAACTGTGCGAGCAGGCCGACCTGACTGGCTTGGGGCGGTTATTACATCAGATTAAGGGCACCAGCGCCTGTTTTGGTCTGACAACAATCAGCACCCTGGCGCAGCAGGCAAATCAGGACCTGCGTCAGCTTGGCGCCATTCCGGCATCGATACAGCCTTTGCTTATTGCGTTGCGCTCGGCTCAGTAGCAGGACCGGCAACCGGCAGAATGATGGTGAAACTGGCGCCTTGGTCCGGCACCGATTTGACCAGAATATCGCCTTGATGTTTTTTTACGATACTGTAAGACAAAGACAAACCAAGACCTGTCCCACTGCCCACTGGCTTGGTTGTGAAAAAGGGCTCAAACAGGCGTTTCATATGTTCAGGCGCAATTCCCGGGCCTGAGTCGCGAACTTCGATGCAAACTGATTGCTGCTGCTGCCACGCGCGCAGGTATAAATGACCTTTGTGCTGCATCGCCTGTGCAGCGTTGACTAACAAATTCAGAAACACCTGATTAATTTGATTTGGCTGACAGTAAACTTCGGGTAAATCTTCGGCGTAATCCCGATGAATTTCCACTTTATACTTCAGTTGATTCGCCGCAATTTTCAAGGTGTTTTCCAACCCCGCGACCAGGTCGGCATGTTGCCACTGCGCATTGTCAACATGGGAAAATGCCTTGAGGTTTTTTACTATCTCGGAGACGCGCTCAATGCCGTCGATAGATTCAGTGAGTAACTCCGGCAAATCCTGACGAACAAAATCGAACTGCAGACGTTGTTGTGTATCCTGCTGCAGCGCTGTAAATGTGGCGTTTCCGGTTTTGCTGATCACTTTTTCATAAAACGAAGTCAGCTTCAGCAAACGCGCAGCGTAATCCTGTAACGTTTGCAGGTTGGAGCTGATAAAGCCAATCGGGTTATTAATCTCGTGCGCAACCCCGGCTGCCAGCTGACCAATGGCTGCCATTTTCTCGGACTGCAGCAACTGACTTTGCGCCATGGTCAGTTTTTCATTCAATGTTTTAAGTTCAGCATGCTCTTGCTCCAGCCGGGCCGAGAGCTGTTGCTCAGCAAGAAAATACCCTGCTAACTCAGTCACATCCTGCACTATCAGACAAATAGTCCTGACTACATCGCCTTCAATTTCAACCGGTAAAAATTCAATATTCTGATACATCAGGGTTTCTTCGCCGGTGATAGGCCGGCTGGAAGAAAACGGAAACACATGTGGCTGATGCTCCCAATAGGAAAAACTGGCATTGTTTAACACAAAGACACTGTCGATTTTTTTCTTTAAGTACCTTGCCTGTTGCGGGAACAGCGTTAACAAGCTTTGGCCCTGTACTTCATTTAAAGGTTGACCAGTACGGTCACTGAAAAAATCGTTCCAGTACAACACCTGATACTCTGCATTTAACAGACAAATTCCAAGCGGTAGCCGGTTATGCAGTTGAGCATGCAAAGATGTCAGATCCATGACTTAGTCCTCCAGCAGCGCGTCGAGCCTATCCAGCAAGACAGCAACAGACTGCTGCTCCAGACAGATGACTATCCGCGAATCAAATGCTGTTCCTTCCAATTGAAAATCGACTTCCAGCAGTAAAGTACTGGACCAGCGGAAGCTGTCTACCTGGCGCAATTCGGCGTGAAACAGCGTCGGCATACTGACTTTCGTCTGTAATGCCAGCTGTTTTGAAAAACCACTTAAACAGGCACCAGCCAGAATATTGGCAAGTTCAAGCAATAATTCTTTTTCGCTCTGTTCATCAAGCGGCAATGCATAGTCAAGCAAGCCTCCGATAGTCTCAGTGCCGGCCCGGGCCAGCAAAGTCAACACCTCACCTTTCACACTGCCAAGAAACGACTGGCGGGTAAACCAATACTGGTCCGTCACAAACATCTGCTGAAATTCATGAGCCGAG
>CAMLNG010000494.1 GCA_946481195.1 uncultured Chromatiaceae bacterium | reverse complement strand
GAATATGGTGTAGACCAGCTGAATGCCTGGGACGTCACTTATTACGCCGAAAAACTGAAAATGGCGAAATATGCCATCAACGATGAACTGTTGCGGCCGTATTTTCCGCAGCCCAAAGTGCTGGCTGGATTATTCACAGTGCTGAACAAACTCTTTGGTGTGACTGTGACGGAACGCGCTGGCGTCGACGTCTGGCATCCGGATGTGCAGTTCTTTGATATTCATGATGAAACCGGCGCTTTGCGCGGTAGTTTTTACCTCGATTTATACGCACGGGCGAAAAAGCGCGGCGGGGCCTGGATGGACGACTGCCAGGGCCGCCGCCATCGCGCCGACGGCAGCCTGCAGCATCCGGTGGCGTACCTGACCTGTAATTTCAACAAACCGGTCGGTGGCAAGCCGGCGCTGTTTACCCATGACGAAGTGGTGACCTTGTTCCATGAGTTTGGTCATGGTTTGCATCATATGCTGACGCAGGTCGACGCCAGTGCTGTTGCCGGCATCAACGGTGTGCCCTGGGACGCGGTCGAGTTACCGAGTCAGTTTATGGAAAACTGGTGCTGGTCGCCGGAGGCCTTAGCCATTATTTCCGGTCATTATGAAACCGGCGAACCGCTGCCACAGGCGCTGCTGGATAAAATGCTGGCGGCAAAGAACTTCCAGAGCGCGATGTTTTTAGTCCGTCAGCTCGAATTTGCTCTGTTTGATTTCCGATTACATGCGGAATATGACCCGGCACAAGGCGGCCGCGTGCAGCAGCTGCTGGACGATGTGCGCAGTCAGGTGTCGGTGATAGTGCCGCCGCGTTTTAACCGCTTCCAGCACAGCTTCAGCCATATTTTTGCCGGCGGTTACGGCGCAGGTTATTACAGTTATCTGTGGGCGGAAGTGCTGTCCGCCGATGCATTCAGCCGCTTTGAAGAAGAAGGCATTTTTAACGCGGCGACCGGCCGTGATTTCCTGCACTGTATTCTGGAACGTGGCGGCAGTGCCGAACCGATGGAACTGTTTAAAGCTTTCCGTGGCCGTGAACCGTCCAATGCCGCGTTATTGCGCCATATGGGTATCGCGGCATGAGAAGCGGGCTGGCGTTGCACCCGATGCTGTACGCCGCGCTCTGGCTCAGCAGCGGGCTGATGCTCGCTGGCTGCAGTCCGGCACCGGACCAACCGGCTGGTGTAGCCGCGCCAGCCACTGCAGAGGAACCTGCCATGGCACAACTTCCATCACCACGTCCACCACAACAAACGCCGCCGCAAACGGCAGCTGTCGCTGTGCCTGCTGCCAAGGCCGAGCATGCTGCGGAATCTGCCGCATTATTCGCGGAAATTAAAGCGATGGTCGGTACTGCCGCGGCAAGCGAGCCGGCGCAGTGCAAAAAAGTGGGTTTTGGTCATAAACCCTGCGGCGGGCCGGCGTCTTATCTGATTTATTCCACGCAAGGGCTGGATGAAACGCTGTTGCTGCAAAAGGTGTCACGTTACAACCAGTTGATGCAGGCCGAACAGCAACGGCTGGGTCTGGTGTCGGACTGCGCTGTGGTGCCCGAACCCGGCGTGGCCTTAGTCGGTGGTTTTTGTGTGGCGAGCGGCACTGGCGACACCTTCTGACGGACCGGCAAGAAACCCAAAAGGATAATAGTCTGATGGTCGAACAATTCAGCAGCATTTATCAGCGCGCGGCCGAGCGTAAAGGCGGCACTAAAGCGCTGGAAGCACTATTGGGACAGCCGCTGAGCCCAACACAGTTAATGAGTTACAGCAACGCCGACTGGCTGAGCGCCTTTAGCAAAAAAGTATTCCAGAGTGGTTTTGTCTGGCGCGTCGTGGAGCAAAAATGGCCGGGCTTCCGGGAAGTATTTTTTGACTTTGCGCCGGAAAAAATCCTGCTGTTGTCCGATGAAATTCTGGCAGAAAAAGCCGCAGATCCACGCATTATCCGCAACGCCGGCAAAGTGCTCAGTATTCAGGCCAATGCGCTGATGATCCATGAACTGGAGCAGGAACATGGCTCTTTTGTCGAATTGATCGCGCAGTGGCCCGGCGAGCGTATCATTGAGTTATGGGCGCTGCTGAAAAAACGTGGTGCCAGACTTGGCGGCAATACCGGAGCTTATAGTTTGCGGGCTATGGGCAAAGATACTTTTTTACTCAGTCAGGATGTGGAAGCTTATCTGCGCGCGTATCAGGTCATCGACGGTGGCCTTAGCAGCCAAAGCAGCCTGAAGAAAATTCAGGCGCAGTTTAACGACTGGCAGCAACAATCCGGCCGGCCTTTGCAGCAAATCAGTCAAATCGTATCGATGAGTGTTGGCGACAACCGCGTCGGTTTTAGCCGGGCGCAGGCGGACTGATGCAGACTCAGACGACTTTGTTCCGCGCCGGGCTGGCCGGCCCGCTGCAGGCAGAACTTGAGGCCTTGTTGGCACCTTTTGCACTGGTGGGATCTGACGTACCGCAGGGCTGGTATCTGACTTTGCAGGATAGTGCTTTGGTGCTGCGCAATGCCGAATTGCCAAAACAAGGTGACATTCTGGTCGATTTTGCCAGCGGCGCCGCCACCTACCGGCGCAAATTCGGCGGTGGGAAAGGAGAGGGCATTGCCAAAGCGGTTGGACTGGGCAAAAAGCCGCAGCTGCGCGTTATTGATGCGACGGCCGGCCTTGGCCGCGACGCTTTTGTGCTGGCCAGTTTAGGCGCCCATGTCACGCTGGTCGAACGTAATCCGGCGGTGGCGGCGCTGCTGGCCGATGGTTTGCGCCGGGCGGCAACGGATGCGCAAACGGCCGACTGGTTGCCTGCGCGGATGCAGCTGGTACACCTGAGTGCATTGCAGGCGCTTGCCACTTTGCCGC
>CAMLNG010000493.1 GCA_946481195.1 uncultured Chromatiaceae bacterium | reverse complement strand
AACCGGTGAAATACAAAGCGATATTTAACGCCATCATCTGCTTGCCCAATGCAGTGCCGGAAATGGTGGTCGGCTTTTTATGGATCTCGATGTTCGCCAGCGGCGAATACGGTACGTTGAACCGGCTGGTGGCCTGGTTTGGTGTCGAGCCGCAGCAGTGGCTGTACACCTTTCCGCTGTTGTCGATCATCATCGTCAACACCTGGCGCGGTATCGCTTTTGCGATGATTCTGCTGACCTCGGGCCTGTCGTCTATCCCCAAAGACTTATATGAAGCGGCGCGTGTCGACGGTGCGACCGACCGGCAAATCTTCTGGCGCATCACGCTGCCGATGATGATGCCGACTATTTTCCTTTACATGTTTATCTCGACCGTGACCACTTTTGCCATCTTTGGCCTGGTCTACACCTTAAGCCGTGGCGGGCCGGCCAACAGCACCGAAATTTTAGGGATTTATATTTATAATCAGTCGTTTACTGCCTTCCAGCTCGGTTATGGTGCCGCGGTCGCAGTGGTCAGTCTGGTGGTCTCGATGTTGCTCGGCATCCTGTATGTGCGCGCACTGAAAGTGGAGGTCTGACGTGGTGAGTCTGGTACGGGATATGCCGATGGATACTTGTGTAAGCGGGCAACAGGCGCAGCGCCGCGCTTATGTCACCTTGGTTTTGATTTCGCTGTTTTGCCTCGCGCCGTTTTTCTGGGTGTTGCTGGCGGCTTTTGACCCTAAGGCCTCGCAGTTTTTAGCACTGCCGGAAAGCCTGACGCTGGCGCATTTTCATAATCTGCTGACCAACGAAAGTGGTGTGCGCTGGATCATGAACTCCGTGGTAATCATCGGCAGTGCCACAGTGCTGACGCTGATCTTCGCCGGTCTTGGCGGTTATGCGCTGTCGCGCACGCAGGCCTGGTGGAAGCGGCCTTTGCTGTACGCCATCATTCTGGTGCGTATCGTACCGCCACCGGCGCTGATTGTGCCGGTATATAAAGTGATGCTGACGTTAAACGGCTGGATGCACGGTTTTATCACCGGCCTCACTGACGACGCGGTTTTACAAACGACGTTGCTCAGGATGTTTTCCTTTGTTGACGGTTATCTGGGCCTGATTCTGATTTACACCGCGCTGCAGCTGCCGCTGGCCATTTGGATCATGAAAACCTTTTTTGATGCCATTCCAAAAGACTATGAAGAAGCGGCGGCGCTGGATGGTGCCAGTCAGTGGCAAACGCTGCGTTATGTGCTTATTCCGCTGGCGCTGCCGGGTTTTGCGGCTGCCGGTTTATTTGCCTTTATCAATGCCTGGGGCGATTTCCTGATGCCGCTGATGTTTACCTCATCACCGGAATTACAAACCCTGCCGCTTGGCATGTTCCGCGCCTTTTTGCGCGTCGACGCCATCGACTATGGCTTTTTAACAGCGCTGGCGCTGATTTACACCTTGCCGGCTGTCATTGCATTTGCATTCGCCCGACGTTTCCTGACCCAGACATTCTCTGGCGGCGTCAAAGGCTAACGAAGGGATAAGGACCTGTTATGTCAAAAATTGAATTACGTGGCATCAAAAAAGATTATCAGGGCACTGAGATCGTCAAAGGCATTGATATCACGATAGAAGATGGCGAGTTTGCCGTGATTGTCGGCCCCTCTGGTTGCGGCAAATCGACTTTGCTGCGGATGATCGCCGGCCTTGAGGATATCAGCAGCGGTGAGCTGGTGATTGGTGGCAAACTGATGAATATGGTGCCGCCGGACCAGCGCGAAATCGCCATGGTGTTTCAGTCCTACGCGCTGTACCCGCACATGACGGTGGCGGACAATATCGGTTTTGCGCTGTCGCTGAAAAAAGTGCCAAAAGAAGAAATCGCCAAACGCGTGAAAGACGTTGCCAAAATGCTCGAGCTGGAACATTTGCTGGACCGCAAACCTGCGGCTTTATCCGGTGGCCAGCGCCAGCGTGTCGCCATTGGCCGCGCTATTGTGAAAAGGCCCAAAGTGATTTTGTTTGACGAGCCGTTATCGAATCTGGACGCCAAGCTGCGCGTACAGATGCGCGCTGAGCTGACCAAATTACACCGTGAGTTTGGCTCGACCATTGTGTACGTCACGCACGACCAGGTCGAAGCCATGACCATGGCGCAAAAAATTGTCGTGCTGCATAACGGCCATGTCGCGCAAATGGGCGCGCCGCTCGATTTATATCACCAGCCAGACAACACTTTTGTCGCGCAGTTTATCGGGGTGCCGAAGATGAATCTGGTCAAAGGCCGGCTGCAACATGGCTTGTTTACACTGCCGTGCGGCGAACAGGTGCAGCTGGATGCCGGTTATGGCAGCAGCAATGAATTGCAACTGGGCGTGCGGCCAGAACACTTACAGATAGTGCGCGGCGGCAGCGGCTGGGAAGTGGATTTAGTCGAGCGTTTAGGCGTCGAGACTTTTATTCACTTACATTGCCAGACGCAGGAACAGTTGGTCGTGCGGCAGGAAGGCGATTGCCAGTATGAAGTCGGCGAAAAAGTCGCGCTGACGTTCGCCCGCGAACGTTGTTTCCTGTTTGAAACCGACGGCAAACGCCGCTTACCGGCCGCTGCGGTGGCGGTTGCCAGTTAGGCTGGCACTTATTCCATCCATTCCTTGACTGACATTCGGGCCACGGCCTGAATGTCAGCTAAATCCAATTTGTAATAAAAATATTATTTAAATGTGATATTTTAGTTTTCTCCTGAATTTTTTGTTGCTGCTGTCTACTTTCAATTTTTCAACACAAGGAAGTTACAGTTATGCAACATATTTTGGGGTGTCACTCCAGCCGATCTTTCCTGCAAAAGTTCAAATACCTGTGTATTGCTGCACTCACAGCATTCGCCGTCAC
>CAMLNG010000492.1 GCA_946481195.1 uncultured Chromatiaceae bacterium | reverse complement strand
GCCAGTCGTTCGCGCATTGCGGCAAATAACACCAGCACCAGACTAAAACCGACTGCTGCACCAAAACCATACACCACTGACTGGAACAGACCATGACTGGCGTTGACGTTCAGCAGCGCAACGCCAAGCACTGCGCAGTTTGTGGTGATGAGAGGCAGAAAGATGCCTAATACGCGATACAGGGCCGGACTGGTTTTGTGCACCACCATTTCAGTAAATTGCACGACGACTGCAATCACCAAAATAAAGGTCAGCGTCCGCAAATACGCCAGGTCGAGCGGCAGCAGAATATAGCGGTCCACCAGATAACTGCAGAGTGAGGCCAAAGTCAGCACAAAAGTGGTAGCCAGACACATACCCAGCGCTGAATCGAGTTTGTTCGAGACGCCCATAAAAGGGCAGAGGCCGAGGAACTTCACCAACACAAAGTTATTCACCAGGATGGTGCTGATCAGAAGTAAGAAAAATTCAGTCATGATGTGGTCTCACTGCGCAGTGATTGCAGTTTTTCAGCAACCAGCGCCTGTGGCAGACAGGCTCTGGCAACGCCCTGTGCGTCAGGGGGCGCTATTATGCTCGGTTGCGTTGACGCATACAACCGTAACTATATTGTGGCTATTACCGGGTTAAATCGGTTGTGGTTTACCGATGTAATAACCTTGGGTGCCGTCAATAAACAGCGACTCCAGCATTTGTTTCTCTTCCTGCGTTTCGACGCTTTCAGCAAAAACACCCACACCGATCCGGTGTGCCAGGTCGACCATTAACCGGATGAAATACTGGTTGTTTTTGTCATCATCGATATGCCGGGTATAGCTGCCGTCCATCTTGATAAAGTCCGGTTTGATGTCACGGAAAAATTTAAAGGACGTCATGCCGGTACCAAATTTTTCCACAGTCAGACGGGCACCGTTACGGTGCAACATGTCGATAAAGCGTTTACTGGTTTTCAGATTCTGTTGCATACCATATTCGCTGACTTCAAATACCAGCCGGCTGGCGATAGTGGCGTCCTTCAGCAGACGACGTTCCAGCCAAATCAGGAAGTGGTCGTCATGGATACAGCGTGATGACAGATTCAGACCAAAATACTGGTCCTGCAGGTTTTTGTTTTTAATAGTGCTGAGCGCGGTTTCAACAATCAGCCGGTCCACTTCAATAATTTTGTCGAGCTTTTCTGCCATCGCCAGGAAAGAGGCGGTCGGTAACAGTTGGTCTTCTTCGCTGTAAAAACGGACCAGCACTTCAGAATAGGTTTTTGCTGAGCGTGACGCCGGCTGAATGAGCTGCACCAGCAGATTGATTTTGTTATTTTCCAGCACATCATCAATGACATGGCGCCAGTTTTGGTTGCCAAAACCCAGTGCGCTCTGCTCAGCGGAGCCGTCGTCTTTGACCATATGCCAGCCATTACTCTGCCGGGTCTGTGCCAGGCTGATAGCAGTATCGGCGATGGCTAACAGCTCGCCCAGTACTTTACCGGTGGCGTAGTTGACCATGCCGGTGTAGGCAACAGAGTCCAGTTCGGCCAGCTTTTGATATTCACTGAGGCGGCTTTGTAACTGAGCGCCGAAGTTCTCCGCTTCTTTCGCTGTGATACGCGGCAGAATGATACCGAAGTCCGAGCTGTTCAGGCGGAACACTTTATAGTCGCGGTAGCCGCCGACTGCCCGCTGGATTAATTCACTGACGGCAATCACGTATTTATCGCCTTCATGGTAGCCGCGACTTTGGTTGATGTTTTGCAGTTCGGTACAACGAGTGATGGCAAAAATACCGAAATCAACGTGTTTAGTATCGCGCAGTGTCTCTTCATAAAACTGGACAAAACGGTTGCGGTTCGGCAGGCCGGTCACAGTGTCTTTTGCGGCGTCTTCAGTCAGCTGTTGTGCAGACTTTAATAATTCGGCCTGTCGCTTCTGATGGAAATCAGCCACTTTCAACAGCGTCAGCCGGGTTTGTTCAAAAGTATCCGGCAGCTGGATCTCTGGTTGGGTTTTGCTGTCGGTGTTCACAATCTGATCCAGTGCACCGGCGATTTGACGCGACATTTGTTTTTGTTCGTATTTTTGCCGGATCGGTACGAAACACAGTGGCAGGATCACCAAAAACAGTGGCAGCAACAGCGTCAGCCAGAATTGGGTAACAAAGCGGTTATCCAGCTCATCCAGATTGGCTTTAAACACAATACTCAGCTGATTATCAGCAGAGCTGATTTGGTTATTGTCGCGCTGAAAACCAAAAGTTGCCTGCAATTGTTCTGCGGTTGAACGCAGCACAGTAGCGGTATTATGTTCGTGGACAATTTTACCGGCAGCTGTTTTTAACTGGAGTTGTTGTGGGTTCAGGCTGCTGCGGATTTGTTGCACCAGCGCTTGATAATCTTCACCGGAGAATTGGTTCAGCAGTTGTTTGATCACTTGCTGATGCAGAGCGTTGACCTGCGAGATGGCATGTGTGGTGTTTTGCAGCAAATTACTGACTAACACCACCATCAGTAATACAGCGCAGGTGAGCTGGACCATCCATAAAACCCGGAGATTTTTCATCATTAATTATTCTTATTTCGTTGAATACGCCATTAGAGCAGCTGTCCCGGCGTGTTGCTACGGATAACCTTAATTAAAACAAAAAATTGCAGGAAAATAAATGGCAGGTAGCAGAATGCAGCGCACGGGGAGTGAATAAAAGCTGTTAATGATGGCTCCCCAGGTTGGACTCGAACCAACGACCTACGGATTAACAGTCCGCCGCTCTAACCGGCTGAGCTACTAGGGAACAGGAAGATGCGCTAAAGGCGGCTTGCGTTTGCAGTATCAGCGTGTGGCTCCCCAGGTTGGACTCGAACCAACGACCTACGGATTAACAGTCCGCCGCT
>CAMLNG010000491.1 GCA_946481195.1 uncultured Chromatiaceae bacterium | reverse complement strand
GGATTGGCACCAGTGGCAAACCGTCCAGCAGCTCAGCGCTGATTTGGCGCTGCTGCAGCTTGTCCGCTTCAACTTGCTCCTGTACCAGCTGATTCAGATTCTCTTCGGTCAGCGTTTCTTCTTTATGATGGCGGATGTAATCAATAAATTGGTCGATAATGGCATTCATATCGTCAATATCACTGACGATACCATCGCGGATCCAGCTATCCTGTTCACTGACCATCTCACTGGCTAAGCGGATACGCGTCAGCGGTGTGCGCAAATCATGCGACACGCCAGCCATTAATAAACTGCGATCCTTTTCCAGCTGACGGATGCCGTTGGCCATATGATTAAAAGCACGGGTTACTGCAATAATCTCGGTCGAACCTTCTTCCGGCAGGGGATCAGGAATATCCCCACGGCCAACGCGGATAGCCGCTTGCTGCAGTTGCTGCAAAGGCCGGTTTAACTGCCGGGCAAACCACCAACCACCGGCCACACTCAAAAAGCCAATCAGCAGGATATAAATTTGCAGAGGGGAGAAATCGGTTTCATTTAAACCGGTCAGCGGTACTTTAATCCAATATTGCGGCGCCTGCGGTGGGCGCACCCAGAACGAGAATTGCTGGTCCTGCTCGATGCGTACTTCTGCCGGCCCCCCCAGTTCACGCGACATCTCATCAGAAAAATACTGATAATAAATCGCATTATTCAGGCCCTGCCGTAAGGCTTGCGCCTCGGTCAGTACATCGATGCCGGTCGCTTGCTGAAACTTTTGCGTCAGCTCCTCAGATAACAAACCGTGCTCACCGCCAATATCGATAAACACCACTTTAATCTGTTTCGCGATTAAGTGATTGGTCTGCTGCAACGTCGGCTGAATGACATAAACGGCCACCAGAAAATACGACACTAACTGATTGATCAACAATAACAAACCAATCAGAAACACCGTTTTACCAAAGGCGCTGCGGGGGAGAATCCGCATCAGCTGGCAACACCATCCGGTACAAAGACATAACCCAGGCCCCAGACGGTCTGGATATAACGCGGATTGGTCGGGTCGTCTTCAATCATTCGGCGCAAACGCGACACCTGCACGTCGATACTGCGCTCCATCGCGGAATAATCACGGCCGCGAGCCATATTCATCAGTTTGTCCCGCGACAAAGGCTCACGGGCATGGCTGACCAGCACTTTTAATACAGCAAATTCACCACTGGTCAGTGGCATCAGCTGGTCGCCTTTGTGCATCTCCCGAGTGGCCAGGTTAAACACAAAAGGCCCGAATTTAACTAAGGTTTCTTCCTGCGTCGGCGCGCCGGGTAATTCTTTTGATTTACGCCGCAGCACTGCGCGGATACGCGCCAGCAATTCACGGGGATTAAATGGTTTTGGCAGATAATCGTCCGCGCCCATTTCCAGGCCAATGATACGGTCGACTTCATCGCCTTTTGCGGTCAGCATAATGATTGGGATCTCATTTTCCTGCTGGCGCAAACGACGGCAAATCGATAAACCATCTTCACCAGGCAACATCAGGTCTAGCACCAGTAAGTGAAAATTCTCCCGCTCCATCAGCCGGTTCATTTGCTCAAAATTGGCGGCGGTACGGACTATATACCCCTGCTCGACCAGATAGCGCTCCAGTAAAGCACGTAAGCGCATATCGTCATCAACGACCAGAATTTTGGTGGTTTCCTGAGTTTGCATGATGGATCCTTTTCACAGAATTTTTCCCACTATAAACGAAAAACCCGCAATGTTGACGAGACATTGCGGGTACAGGTGTTACAAATTCTTTCCGTTTTGTGGCTACGGCCTCAAGGCTTGGGTTGCTCCGCCAGCGCCACTTTACGCACCGGTGGATTAATCCACACCACATGGGCAACCTGGCGTTGTTGGCGCTTCAGATTATCCGCTTTGGCAACCTGGTCCTGATCCACCACAAAAGCATAGTCAGGTTTGACAGTTGCACAGCCGCTCAGCAACACAGCTGCAACGGCTACGACAGTAAATACAGTTTTGTTCATCATGTTGCTGTCTCCGCAGGTGAGTTTGAAACTCAGGGTTCGGATTGAATATAGCGAAGGCCCTCACCAGATCGCCAGCATATTTTTGTGACACGTAGATGACAGAAACGAAAATTTTTAAAATAATTTTATCTACATGTTTTTTAAGGTTTTTTACTTTCTGAAATCATGTTGTTCCCGACAAACTTGTAATAAATCTGCCATCACTTCACGGGTTTTTACCGGCGAAATGTAATCAAGAACGCACTGCCAGTAGGCTTTTTTGCGCGGTAATACCACCAATTCCCGATGAATATGGCTACAGGCGTTGCGCACTAAAGCTGCAGCTTCCGGTATTTCAACCTGACTTTGATACTGCAGGATGCACTGCTGATAGGCCTGATCATCCGCCTGCACCTGAGCGGCCCACAACACCAATAACAAGAATGCGACTTTTGGCATAGCAACCTCACATTGTTAAAAATATGAGATAAATTGACAGTTTTTAACTGATTGCCGGCTGAATAATTCTGACAACTAAGACTGCTGCGGATAATAAATTTCGGTGATCCACCACTCTTTGCTGCCGGCAGGCGTTGTCACCACCGCACTGTCGTCGACTTGTTTTTTTAACAAAGCCCGCGCCATCGGGGCGTCAATCGAGATGTAATCGGTGCGGCCATAAATTTCGTCCGGGCCAACAATACGGAATTTCAGGCTATTGCCCTCTTCATCTTCGACTTCAACCCAGGCACCAAAAAATACTTTGCCCGCCTGTTGCGGTGAATAATCGACAATTTGCAGATCTTCAAGACGCTTTCTTAAGTATCTGATTCTACTATCTATTTGTCGCAATAAGCGCTTATTAAAAGTGTAGTCTGCA